>CAYVDR010000112.1:0-5440 GCA_964450625.1 uncultured Senegalimassilia sp. | reverse complement strand
AACTTGCCATGCTTTCGCTTTTGACGAAACAGCGCGTCGCGAAAAACTGGCAGTTGTTCCTCTTCGCTTTTGTTCGTGGTTTCAGCAGGCACTACATTTGCTTGCTCATTTGTGTTTGGCGCTGACATATTATTCAACCTCAGGCACGTCTTGCAAGCGTGGGAACAGTGGGCTTCCAACACTTACACTATTATTTGCGGCAAGCTTGCCCCATTTTGTTTCTTCTTGAATGTTGTCAATTTCGCTAATGTTACCAAGAGACATGCGCCCAAACACATCGGCAGACGTGTTTGGCATAAACGGAAACATGTAAAGCGCAATAATGCGAATTGCCTCAAGGGCATTGTAGATTACAGCAGCGAGTTGGCCTTGTGTGCTTTCTTCTTTTGCTAAATTCCAAGGCGCACTTTGCTCGACATAATTGTTAACACAACCAGCTAATTCTTGCACCGCTTTTGCTGCAGATGTGAAATCGACACGCTCCATAAATTTGTCGTAGCGTGCGTACAACGTTTCGCAAATTTCAAGCATTGGGTTTTCAACTTCACGGGCTGCATTACTTGGAACTTCGGGAACTTTAGAACTAAAATATTTTTTAGTCATATTAAACACGCGGCTGCAAAGGTTGCCCCACGTGTTTGCTAGATCGGCATTGTAAACTTGCACCATGCGCTCCATGGAAATGTTGCCATCGTGGCCAAACTGCACGTCTGACATGAAGTAATAGCGGTAAGCATCAACGCCGAAAATTTTAACTAAATCGGCGGGCTTCATGCCGTTGCCTTTTGACTTTGACATTTTCTCGCCTTTTGTAAGCAAAAAACCGTGACCAAAAACTGTGTGTGGCACTTCCATGCCGGCAGCCATAAGCATTGCAGGCCAAATTACACAGTGAAAGCGCGTGATGTCCTTGCCAACGAAGTGGTATTGCGCAGGCCAACGGTTTTCAAAAGCAGCTTTGTCGCTTTCGTAGCCCATGCCAGTAAGGTAAGCCAAAAGCGCATCTGCCCAAACGTATGCAACGTGACCTTCATCAAACGGCAGGGGCACACCCCAGTCAAATGTTGAGCGGCTAATTGATAAATCCTTAAGGCCACGCTTCACAAAAGACACAATTTCATTTTTGCGCGTTTCAGGGCGAATGAAATCGGGGTTTTCTTCGTAAAATTCAAGCAGCCTGTCCTGAAATTCTGAGAGTTTAAAAAACCAGTTTTCCTCGCCAGATGCCTTTTGAACAGGGCGCTTGCAATCGGGGCAAACAAAAGTGCCATCATCTGTGCGCTCAAGGTCGCTTTCTGCATAATACGTTTCTTCATGCACGCAATACCAACCTTCATAGCTGCCCTTGTAACACCAACCAGCGTCGTAAAGCTTTTGCCAAAAATCTTGCACAACTTTTGCATGCTTTGGGTTTGTAGTGCGCACAAAGTTTGTGTATTCAATGTTTAGCAAATCCCAAACCTCACGAAATGCGGGCTCCATTGAATCGCACCAATCTTGCGCAGACATGCCCTTTTCTTTGGCAGTGTCTGCCACCTTTTGACCGTGCTCGTCCATGCCAGTAACAAATGTAACACTGCAACCATTTAGCTTTTGGTAACGCGCCACAACATCGGCTGCAATTGTTGTGTATGCAGTGCCTAGGTGCGGCTGGGCGTTCACGTAATAAATTGGTGTTGTTATGGAATAAGTTTTTTTGCTCATGTTTTTAATCACCTTGTTTATAAGTTGAATGAAATAAAAAGTTATTTGTTGCTAGAAATTGTAGCATAGCAATTAAATTGGTTTGCGGTTTAGAGCAAACAAATGAAAGTGCTACACTCACCAGTCAATTTAGCTTACACGCGCAATTTGGCACTTGAGCAGAAAGGCAACAAAATGACAAACAGAAACGCTGATATATCTCGCAAAACGAATGAAACAAACATTGAGCTTTCGCTCAACATTGATGGACGAGGCAGCGAAAACATTGAAACTGGCGTCGGTTTTTTTAACCACATGCTAAGCGCGTTTGCGCGCCATGGGTTGTTTGACTTAAAGTTGCACGCTGAAGGTGACTTGTGTGTTGATGCCCACCACACCGTTGAAGACTGCGGCATTGTGCTTGGTCAGGCGTTTGCTAAAGCACTGGGCAGCAAGCGTGGCATAAACCGCTTTGCAAGCAATGTTATTGCAATGGATGAAGCATTGGTGCTTGCATCCATTGACATTTCTGGGCGCGGAGCACTTTACTTTGATGCAAACTTGCCTCAAGGCAAAGCTGGCGAATTTGATTTTTGCCTAGCAAAAGAATTCTTTATTGCATTCGCCGCTAATTCAGGCACTACACTGCACATTCGCCAAATTGCTGGAGAGAACGCGCACCACATAATTGAATGCATGTTTAAAGCAGTTGGGCGCACAATGCGCACTGCTTGCGAAATTGATGTGCGCGCGCAAGACAGCCTTCCAAGCACTAAAGGCGTTTTATAAACTCAAGAAACTCTAGAGACTTAAGTTGCAAACAATAAAAATTTAAAGACAAAGCGGGCATTAAGAACATGACAGCAAATTACAACCCAAAATCGCACAATGCAGATGAATTCATGAACCACAACGAAATTATGGCAACGCTTGATTATGCACAAGAGCATAAAAATGACATTGAACTGTGCTATAGCATTTTAGAAGACTGCAAAAAATTTACTAACCCAAGTGCGCTTAAAAAACTTGCAAACAGCCATGCTTGCACGCTTGACCACAGGAGCGCAAGTGTGCTTTTAGCTTGCGAAGACACAGGTGTGAACAGGGCAATTAAAGAACTTGCCAAGGAAATTAAACTTGCCTATTATGGCAGGCGCATTGTGTTGTTCGCCCCGCTTTACCTTTCGAACTACTGCGTGAATGGTTGTTTGTATTGCCCATACCACGCAAAGAGCAAAGAAATTACGCGCAAGAAATTGACGCAAGAAGAAATTGCGCGTGAGGTTTGTGCGCTGCAAGACTTAGGGCACAAGCGCCTTGCAATAGAAGCAGGCGAAGACCCTGTTAATAACCCAATAGAATACATTTTAGATTCCATAAAAACCATTTATTCCGCAAAGCACAAAAATGGCTCCATTCGCAGGGTGAATGTAAACATTGCCGCTACAACGCATGAAGAATATGCAATGCTAAAAGCTGCAAACATTGGCACGTACATTTTGTTTCAGGAAACGTACAACAAACAATCTTACGAAACGCTGCACCCAACAGGGCCTAAAAGCAATTATGCATGGCACACTGAAGCTATGGACCGCGCAATGCAAGCTGGCATTGACGATGTTGGCTTAGGCGTTTTGTTTGGGCTTGAAAGCTATTTTTACGAATTTGCTGGGTTAATTATGCACGCCGAGCACTTAGAAGCCGCGTTTGGGTGCGGTCCGCACACAATAAGTGTGCCACGAGTAAAACCGGCGTGTGGTATTAACCCAAACGAATTTGATGGCGGCGTGCCTGATGAAATTTTCGAAAAAATTATAGCTCTTATTCGCATTGCTGTGCCATACACTGGCATGATAATTTCCACCCGAGAAGATGAAGTCATGCGTGCAAAAGCTCTAAATTTAGGAATTAGTCAAATTTCTGGCGGCAGCAAAACAAGTGTTGGTGGCTATGCGCGAACAGCACGTAAAGAAAACACAGAGCAGTTTAGCGTTAGCGATGGGCGCAACCTTGATGAAGTTGTGTCATGGCTATTTGACCTTGGTCACATTCCAAGTTTTTGCACAGCGTGCTACCGCGCTGGTAGAACTGGCGAGCGGTTTATGCAGTTTTGCAAAAACGGCGAAATTCTAAACTACTGCCATCCAAATGCACTGGTTACGCTTGCAGAATATTTGATGGACTATGCAAACGACGCTACAAAACAAAAAGGCTTTAAACTAATAGATTGTCTGCTTAATGAAATTTCAGATGCTAAACGCGCGCAGCAATGCAGGCAAGCTATAAACAATGTTGTGAACAACGGCGCGCGAGACATTAGGTTTTAGTGCAAGTGTTTACAAGGCATAATGAACAAAGAATGTCAAGCACATAAAAACCCTGATAAAAGCAGTGAAACTATGCATTATCATGCAAGTTGTGGCATGCAAATTCCAAGCTTAAATGCAACCCCAAGTGGCGAGCGCGTGCGCATTGGCTTTTTTGGCGTTAGGAACGCTGGTAAGTCTAGCTTAGTTAATGCACTGTGCAACCAAAGCGTTTCTGTTGTAAGCAACGTTGCAGGCACCACAACAGATGCAGTGCGCAAAGCTATGGAACTGTTACCGCTAGGCCCCGTTGAAGTTGTGGACACGCCTGGCATTGACGATGCAGGGCAGCTTGGGGCCAAGCGCGTAAAGCAAGCGCGTGAAGTACTGCGAAGCTGCAATGTTGCTGTGCTAGTGGTAGATGCAACGCGCGGGGTGTGCGCTGCCGACAAGTGCTTAATTCAGCAATTTAGTGAAATGGGTGTGCCTTACGTTATTGCACAAAATAAAGCAGACGCTCTTAGTTCGAAGGTTTCAAATACTGAACATTTTACACAAAACATAAGTACAAGTAACCTGCAATGCGGTAATTGCAAAACTGCTGCTAGTATGCTTGTTAGCGCACGAACTGGGGCGGGGCTTGACAAACTAAAGGCACTAATTGCGCGCGCTGGCACAAACTGCATAAATAACAAACATGTTGTGGCTGACATAGTTAACCCATCACGTGGCCCTGTTGTTCTTGTTGTGCCAATTGATTCAAGTGCGCCAAAAGGGCGCATTATCCTGCCGCAGCAAATGGTTCTTCGTGATTTGTTAGACGCGCATATAAGTGTGCATGCCTGCCAACCCGAAGAACTTAAACAAACACTTAAGATGCTTCCAAACACACAGCTAGTAATTACAGACTCGCAAGTTTTTAAGCGCGTTGCAAATGCAGTTCCTGCAAGCATTGCGCTAACATCGTTTTCGATATTAATGGCACGCTATAAAGGCAATTTAAATGCACTTGTTGCAGGTGCAAAAAAGCTTGAGAGCCTCACAAATAACAGCCGTGTTCTAGTTGCTGAAGGCTGCACACACCACCGGCAATGCGAAGACATTGGCACTGTAAAGCTTCCAGCGTGGGTGCAAAAACATTGCTATGCGAAGCCTTCATTTGAGTTTTGTTCAGGCAGGGAATTTCCAAGTGATGTTTCCAAATTTGACTTGGTAATTCATTGCGGCGGTTGCATGCTTAATGCACGTGAAATGAAATGGCGGCAAGACACTGCAAACAAATGCAAAGTAGCCATGGTTAACTATGGCATTGCAATTGCTCAGGTACATGGGCTTTTAAAACGCGCGCTTGAACCTTTACAGCCAAAGGCAAATACAATAGAAGAGTAAAATTTTCTAAATGCGCCAAAAACGCCACAGCCACTTTATGTTGCCGCTATAGTGGCGTGCGT
>CAYVDR010000111.1:0-5481 GCA_964450625.1 uncultured Senegalimassilia sp. | reverse complement strand
AGGTTATTTTAGTTGTTAAGCCACAAAAGCACAACTTAACAATTAGGCGTGTATACTTGTTGATACATTAAATTTCAATTGTTGGAGGCAAACCATGCAAGCGGTTTTAAAAACATGGGGCAACAGCAAAGCAGTAAGGTTGCCAAGTAAAATTTGCACTGCCTTAAACATAAAAGAAGGTGCTAAGGCTGAAGTTCACGTTGATGAACTTTCAAAAAGCGTCACACTTCAATTTAAGGACGAACACCCACGAAAATACAGAAGAACACAAAAACTAACCTTGGAAGAAATTATGCAGGATTGGACTGGGCCAAAATTGGGTGGCGAACTTGATGACACCGATGTGGGAGCAGAGGTTGTGTTGTGATGTTTTTTGAACAAGGCGAATTAATTGAAGCAAACTTTACACCTGCTGCGGGGCATGAGCCGCTTAAAAGGCGCTCTGCGGTTGTTGTTTCACTGGGGCATTTTAACAACGTGATTTCAAGCCTTGCCGTTGTTTGCCCCATAACTTCAACGAACAATGGTCACCCTTTGCATGTGGCTCTAAAAGACACTCAAGCTGTGCAAGGCTGCATTTGCATCGAGCAAGTAAGGGCGGTTGATTTGGGGGCAAGGCAAGTTAAAAAGCTGGGTGATTTTTTAGACGAAGAAACAATGAGTGAAGTGTTGAATAAGTTGGCTGCAATTTTTGGCATCTAGGCTAAAATTACCCCACTCACAAGAAAGGATTAAATATGGCGGCTTTTTACTTCGAACTTTTCTGCTAATCGCTAATCTTCAACGGTACTAATGCATAAAACACTTCAAAACATAGTTAACGCAATCAATCAGAAGGGTGCTGCGCTTGTGCCCTCTGAACTGGACAAAATTATTCGTGCTCGCAACCGTGAAATTGCAGCGCCCGTACGAGCAATAGCCAAAAAGAACTTGTTGCCATACTACCAACGTATTAAAGCAGAAAATTCGCAAGAATTTAAGGAACTTGAGGTAGCAGCGCAACTTGAAGTCGCACTTGTGCAAACGTTGCAGGTGAAGCCACGGCGCACAGCTTCGGGCGTGGCAACTGTTACAGTGCTTACAAAGCCCCAGCCATGCAACGGCACGTGCATTTACTGCCCAAACGATGTTCGCATGCCAAAAAGTTACTTAAGCGATGAGCCTGCGTGCCAGCGTGCCGAGCGCAACTTTTTCGACCCATACTTGCAGGTTGCAGTGCGCCTGAACACGCTTAACCAAATGGGGCACACCACCGACAAAGTGGAGCTTATTGTGCTTGGTGGCACGTGGGCAGACTACCCGCGCGAATACCAAATTTGGTTTATGTGCGGGCTTTTTAGTGCGCTAAACGACTTTGCAAACAAAGATGCGCTGGGCAAAAAATGCGAGCACATTCGTAAACAATATGAAAGCGCAGGCATTTTGTGCAAGCGTGATGAAATTAAAGAAGCTGTTCAAAGCAAACAACAGCAAGTGTTTGATGGCAGCACCACTTACAGCGAAGTTGTAAGCGAGATGCAACAAACAAGCGGTTGGGGCAAAGTTGGCGCTTGGCAGACTTCAACGCTAAGCGTGCTTGAAGCACTGCAGTACACAAACGAAGCCGCTCAAAACCGCTGTGTGGGGCTTGTTGTTGAAACACGCCCAAGCACAGTTACACCTGAAGCACTAACACTGCTGCGCCAGCTTGGGTGCACAAAAATTCAAATGGGCATTCAAACGTTAAACCCCAAAATTATAAAGCTGAACAAGCGATGCATTAACCCAAATGTCATTCAAAATGCGTTTGAACTTTGCCGTGCATTTGGGTTTAAAACGCACGCACATTTTATGACGAACTTGCTTGGCGCCACTTGCGAAGCCGATTTTGAAGACTATAAAAATTTGGTTGAAAACCCAGCGTATAAGCCTGATGAGGTGAAGCTTTACCCTTGTGCTTTAGTTAACGGCACGGGGCTTGTGGCGCACTACAACAAAAAAACTTGGCAGCCGTATACTGAACAACAACTTATAAACCTACTTGCAAGCGATGTTGAAATAACGCCAGCGTTCATGCGCATTTCACGCATGATACGCGACATTTCAGCGCACGACATAATGTGCGGCAATAAAAAAGTTAACCTGCGACAGCTTGTTGATTTGGAACTTCAACGCCGCGGCAGCACAGTAAATGAAATTCGCAGCCGAGAAATTGCATTTGGCAGCGCAAGTGCAGGTGAGCTTTCACTTAACGATGTGTGCTATGAAACCAGCAATACGCAAGAGCACTTCTTGCAATGGGTAACAGAGAGCAACCACATAGCAGGTTTTTTGCGCTTGTCGCTTCCAAAGCCTGAATACATTCGTAAGTTTAAAGATAAGCTGCCAGTACATGAGCACCAGGCAATGATTCGCGAAGTGCATGTTTATGGCAAGGTTGCAGGCATTGCAAAGCATGCGCAAAATGCGCAACACAAAGGCCTTGGCGCAAAGCTAATTGAGCGTGCTTGTGAAATTGCAAAGCAAGCAGGCTACGCAGAAATTAACGTTATTAGTGCAGTTGGCACGCGCAATTACTACCGCCGCCGTGGTTTTAGGGGCAGCGGGCTTTACCAAACCAGAAAGTTATAAAGCCATGCCACGAGAAGCCAAGCACAAAAAACTTGAGCGTGCAATTGAAGTTGCGCAGCAGTTGGACAAGCTGTATGCAAATGAGAAGTGCCCGCTTAAGTACTGGGAAAGCCCATTTAAGCTAACGGTTGCAGTTATGCTTTCGGCACAAACAACAGATGCTGCAGTAAACAAAGTAACGCCAACTTTGTGGCAACACTACCCAACACCAAAAGATCTAAGCAACGCCAACATGCCTGATGTCCAAACAATTTTGCGACCTATTGGCTTTTATAAAACTAAGGCAAAAAATTGCATAGGCATTGCAAAAATGGTTGATGGCGAATTTGGTGGCAACATTCCACGAAGCATTGATGCATTGCAAAAGTTGCCAGGCGTTGGCAGGAAAACTGCAAACGTTGTGCTAAACGAAGCATTTGGAATTGTGGAAGGCATTGCAGTTGACACACATGTTTTTCGCATTGCGCACAAATTGAAGCTTGTTAGCAAGACGGCAAACACACCGCAAAAAACTGAAGATGAGCTGCTTAAACTCTACCCCAAAAAGTATTGGGCAAACATAAACCGCAACTGGGTGTTGTTTGGACGTGAAGTTTGCAGCGCTAAAAACCCCAGATGCAACACTTGCCCCGTGGCAGGCGTTTGCCCAAGTGCGGACTAGGTTGCATTTAAGCAAATGCGCCCTTTTACATGACAGGTTACCTAACAACCACAAAGCTGCCAAGCGAAGGTATGATGTTTACGCTTCGCATCCCAAGCTACGAAGTAACTAAATTTACATGGCTAGCGTGAAAAGTGCCACAACGCAGCAAGCTAACCATCAAACATTGATGAAATAGCATAGAGTGGAACATTTTTTACCCAGCCTTGGTTTTTGTAATTAGCCAGTGAAAGCCTAACAGAATGAATGTTGCTGTAACGTTTGTTAAATGCTGCCAAACTTTTTGATTTTAGGTTCTGCTGCGCTTTAACTTCTATTGCGTAAATTTCGCCTTTATCCTGCACCAAGAAGTCAATTTCACCCTTGGAATTATTTGCTGACCAATAATAAGGAGTAATGTTAAACTGCGAAAAAATTTGCTGACAGACATACTGCTCAGTCAACGAGCCTTTGAATTCTGCAAAAATGCTGTTGCCCTCAATTAGTGTTTTCTTATCAAGACCAGCCATTGCTCCAAGCAAACCCACATCGTTTAAAAACAGCTTGAATGCCGAAGCATCTTTATACGCAGAAAGCGGCACGCCAGGTTTTGAAACCCTGTTTATGCTGTGTGTGATTTTAGCTTGGTTAAGCCACGTTATTCCGCTTTTATAGTCTCGTGCCCTGGCACCTGTGGCAATGTTGCGAAAAACAAACTTTTTGTTCTCTTTAGATAAATGAGCTGGAATAGAATCCCATACCGCTAGGATGTGTTCTGTGTCGCTTGATGCAAGGTGTTTTGTGGTGTCTAGGCGGTATGCATTCAAAATGTTTTGCTGCACTGTGCGGACACTTTCGTAATTGTTGCTTAATGCAAAATTATTTACTGCTTCAGGCATTCCGCCAACAAAATAGTACTGTTTAAGCAAATTCTCAAGGCGATCAGCAAATACTTCAATAGCATTAAAATCAGCTTCTTCAATTAAAGTACGCAACTGCTCGTTACCACATGCATCAAGAAATTCCAAAAAACTTAAAGGATAAAGCGACAGCATGTCAACTTTGCCAACGGGGAAACCCGTACCCTCATGAATTGTTAGACCCAGCAGCGAACCTGCTGCCGCAATGCACAGCTGTGGCATTTGCTCGCAAAAATACTTAAGAGATGTAATGGCTTTGGGGCACTCTTGAATTTCATCTAGTATAAGCAAAGTAGATGCAGGGTTGATTGTTTGACCAGAGTAGAGCTCTATAAGGGTTTTAAATTGCATGGCGTTGTTGCCGTTATCGAAAATTCTTTTTGCTTCTAAATTATTGTCAAAGTTTATGTAAACAGTATTTTGAAATTCATCTTCACCAAATTTGTTTAGTGACCAAGTTTTCCCAACCTGCCTTGCGCCCTGCAAAATCAAGGGCTTCCTATTTCTTTGAGCCTTCCATTTTATTAGTTTATGTTCTATATCTCTTTTCAATTGCTCTCCTCCCTTAAATGTTTTCGTCCTTATTATAACCATTTTTGGCGAAAATACGTCCGTAAATTAACCAAATTTGGCGAAAATCAGGACATAACTTGCAAAAACCTTGCAAGTTTCTTGCAAGGTTTTTGCAGCCGTTAAACTTTGGTCTTAGGTTGTTCTAACAAAACGCCTAAATAATGTTGAAGTAGTTTTGCCTTTGGTGAAACACGTGAGCAATTGTTCGGGTGTCTTCGCTTTGGAAATACAGCATAACATAGTTGCTAAAGTAAACTGCATGGTAGCCTTGGCTTGCTAGCTTTGGGAAGCGCGATAGCCCATAATCAACTGTTCCTTCCTTTAAGGCATCAAGGCAATCAAACCACTCATCCTTAAATTTACTAGCCGCGTTCATGCTTTGCTGAGCAAGATAGGCAACAATTTGATCGAACTCATTAATTGCTGTTTTTTGAAAAGAAATCTTATAAGCCATATTTCTTAAAAATCCTTTCACTAGCAACAAATGCATCCATTGCTAATCCATGTTTACGTTCATACTCAGCAATTCTCATGCGAGCCATAAGGTCGGCTTCGGCTTTTGCACGCTCTAGGTGCTGGTAATCGCTGCTTCGCACACAAACAAACCGGTCGTAGCCATTCTTCGTAACAGTAATTGGAGTTGGAGACTTTTCGACAAGCTCATCAAATGCAGCAGTATCGCGAAGGTCTCTAATTGGTACACACGTTGCCATGCTTCTTCCTTTCACTTTGGATTTT
>CAYVDR010000110.1:0-5650 GCA_964450625.1 uncultured Senegalimassilia sp. | reverse complement strand
GTTTGCAACACTGTTAAGCGCTGTAGTTGCAGGTAAAAGCACATTTGGAAGCATAATGCGAACGAGTGAGAGAATAAAACACGTCAAGCTTGCACTGCCACATTCAAAGTTTGCAAAAGGCGTTTCGTTGTGTGGAATAAATGGGCCAATGCCGCACATCTCTGGTTTAAAGTCTTGCAAAAACACAAGGTCGCAGGCAATATCTTTTGGTGTTTGGAAAGGTGCGCCAACCATAAAACCCGCACCAACACAAAAGCCAACACTGCGCAAATCATGCAAGCACTCAATGCGGTTTTCAAGTTGCATTTCTTGTGGGTGCCAGCGTGAATAAAGCGCATCTGATGCGCTTTCGTGGCGCAATAAATAACGCCTTGCACCTGCATCGTAAAAGCGTTTGTAGCTTGCAGCGCTTCGCTCACCAAGCGAAAGCGTTACAACGCAATCTGGATGCGTAGTTTTTATAGCGTGAACAATTTCACATATGGCGCTGTCAGTAAGCAAGGCATCTTCACCAGCCTGCAACACAAAAGTGCGAAACCCCAGTTCATACCCGCGCTTGGCGCACTTAAGCACACTCGCCCGGCTTAACCTGTATCGCTTAACAGAAGGATTCCCCCTGCGTATGCCGCAGTAATAGCAATTGTTTTTGCAGTGGTTAGAAACCTCAATTAGCCCACGAATAAAAACGCTGTTGCCATAAATTTGCTTGCGCAAAAAAACCGCACGGGCACAAGCTTTCGCTGCAAATTCACTCGTGCGGTTTTTAATTAGCCATTCATATTCGCAAGCTTGAAGTTTATGGGTTTGCTCCAACTTGTTTAGAAGTGCATTAAACGTTTGCTCTTTGTTGCTTTCTATTTCTGTGTGGGTGCCTTTCGTTGTTTGCATGTGTTTGCTTGCGTTAAAGTTCCCACTGCTGTTGGTTTGTGTGCAAAAGCTCTTCTGCCAATGGCGACAGCGGTTTTCCCAGCACAGTTTCGTAAAGCTGCTTAATAGCTGGGTTTTCATGTGAGAAGCGAAGTGTGCCCGCAGCATCGTTTTTGTTTAGGGTTTCTGCACGCAAGGCTGCTAGTTCACGGTTAAACTGAATTGGCTGGCCGCCGCCGCCAACGCAGCCGCCTGGGCATGCCATAATTTCCACGAAGTCATATGACACGCTGCCAGCCTCAATGGCATCAAGCAGCTTCGACGTGTTTTCAAGCCCGCTTGCAATTGCAATGTTTACAGTGGTGCCGCAAACATCTACTGCCTTTTCAACCCAGGGTTTATACGGCGTGGCAGCAGTTGTGTCGCACGCTTGTACGCTTGGGTTTTCGCCACTAATGAGCCAGTGTGCACTACGAAGCGCAGCTTCCATTACACCACCTGTGCGCCCGAAAATAACGCCAGCGCCACTTGCAAGACCAAGTGGGGCGTCAAACTCTTGCTCTTTAAGGTTTGCACAGTTCACGTTAAACGCACGCAACATGCGGCAAAACTCGCGCGTTGTAAGCACTGCATCAACGTTTTGCTTACCATTTTGCGAAAGCGCACTTGTGGCTGCTTCGTACTTTTTAGCAACACATGGCATAATGGACACAATGAACAGCTTTTTGCCTGCTGGGTTATTGCTTGCACTTTCGCTTGAATTAGTTGCGCCATTGTTTGAAGCATTGAACAGTTTGCCCTGCTCAAACATGTGTTTTGCAACGGCCCCTAGCATTTCATGTGGCGATTTGCTTGTGGAAAGCTGGCTTACAAATTGCGGGTAGTGCTGGCGTGCAAAGCGCACCCAACCTGGGCAGCAGCTTGTAAACATTGGCTTTGGTTTAGCTTCCTTTAGCCACTCAATAAACTCGCTAGCCTCTTCCATTATGGTTAAGTCGGCTGCAAAGTTTGTGTTGTAAACGTAGTCAAAACCCAGCGCTTTTATGGCACTAACCATGCGGGCCTCGTTTGCTTTTTCAGTGGGCACGCCAACGCCCTCGCCCCAGGCGGTAACAATTGCAGGCGCCACTTGCGCCACTGTTATAACGTCAGGGTCAGCTAAGGCGTCCATAACAGTTAGTGTGTCGTCGCGGGCAGTAAGTGCAGCCGTTGGGCAGTGTGTAATGCATTGGCCACACAGCGCACAACCAGCATTTTCAATGCGCTCGCCAGCTTTTATTTGCACGCTGCGGTTTGCGGCAGGGCCTGCAATTTCCCAAACGCTTGCATGCTGCACTTTGTCGCAAACGGCAACGCAGCGCCAGCAGCGAATGCACTTTGAAGCATCCCGCTGCAAAGCAAACGTTGGGCTCCATGGCTGCGTGCGCCATGCTGGCTTTTGTGGGCGTGGAGGTGGCGGTGGCGGGCTTTGCAGCGGACGTGCTTCAAGCGCTCGGCTGCGTGTGCGCTCTGTAAATTGTACGCGCCCCCGCTCCATGCCATCTTTTGCACCCAAGTTGTTTGCAAGCTCTTGCAGCGCACACGCAGCCGAGCGCACGCAAGTGGTGCATTCGCTGCGGTGCGCTTGCAATATGGTTTCAACATTTGCACGCCTTGCATTCACAACTTTTGGCGTGTTCGTTTTCACAACCATGCCGTCTGTAACTTGCGTGTTGCAAGCTGCAACAAGGCTATTCTGGCCTTCAACTTCAACAACGCACACACGGCATGCGCCAACTTCATTTATGTCATGCATCCAACACAGCGTTGGAATTTCAACGCCAGCACTTGCTGCTGCAAACAAAATTGTTGAGTTTTCTGCAACGCTTACTTCCTTGCCATCTATTGTTACTTTACAGCTCATAGCGCTCCCTTCCGCCGCTTAGTGTTGCGCAACCAAAATGGTCGCAGCGCAAACAACGGCTTGCCTCTTGCATTGCTTCTTCGTCAGACATTTCAAGCTCAACTGCTTTGAAATCGCTCTTGCGCTGCCTGGCTTCACGGCACGCAACGTTCACGCGCCCACAAGCTTGCCGCCAGTTTTGGCGTGCAGCTGGAGCAGCGGGTTCACTTGGTGGTTTGTGGCTAAACCCAAGGTGCGCATCAATGTTTGCAGCAGCCACCCTGCCAGCAGCAATTGCTGCAATTACAGTTTTAGGACCTGTTTGACAGTCGCCGCCAACAAACACGTTTTCGAGTTTGCCCTTCGATTTCAAAAACTCGTCTGCCTCAAAATAAGTGCGGTCGGCTTGCATCCCCGCTTCTTCAAACGGCGCACTCTCAATTGCCTGACCAACTGCTATTAGCACAACATCGGCGTCAATTTTTCTAAGAGGTGCTTGTGCGTTGCGTGGCGCTGGACGCCCACGCTTAACAGGGCCAATAATTTGAGGCTGCGTGTAAAGCGCAACAGCACTTTCGCCTTCAACTTCCACATGGTGTGGCGCTTGAAGTTCCAGAATTTCCACGCCCTCTTGCATGGCTGAATCAATTTCTTCGCGCAGCGCAGTCATGTCTTCAATGCGACGCCTGTATGCAACCGTTACGCTTTTAGCACCAGCACGAATGCTTGTGCGTGCGCAATCCATAGCAACATTGCCGCCGCCAACAACAACAACGTTTTTGCCGCTAAAATTTGGGTAGTTGCCATCGCCAATTTCGCCTAGCATGTCAACAGCACTTAGAACCCCCTTTGCACTTGCGCCTTCAAGGGCAAGCGTTTTGCCTGCTTGTGCGCCAATTGCAACGTAAACTGCATCGTATTCATTTGCAAGCTCTTTCATTTTTGCAGCGTCAACATTTGTTTCAAGGTGCATAAAAATGTTGCCAACACCCAAAATTGCTCGGATATCCTCGTTTAGCGCTTCACGTGGGAAACGGTACTCTGGAATGCCGTAGCGCATCATGCCGCCAGGCTGCTTGCGGGCTTCAAAAATGTGCGTTTCATGCCCGAAAAGTGCACAGTAATAAGCGCACGTCATGCCAGCAGGGCCGCTGCCCACAATTGCAACTTTCTTGCCAGTTTTGGGCGCTGGTTCAGGCGTTTCAACTTTGCTTGCGGCCACTTTGCTGCACGCATATTTTTTAAGCCCTCGAATGTTTACGGCACTGTCAATAATTTGACGGCGGCAGCGCGTCTCACACGGGTGTTCGCAAACGTATGCACAAGCTGTGGGGAAGGGGTTGTCTTTGCGAATGGTTTTTATGGCGCTTGCACAGTCGCCTTCACGAATGTAGCCAATGTAGGCTGGAACATCAACATGAGCTGGGCAAAGGGTTTCGCATGGCAGCGTTTGCCCAACACTCTCGCCGCACTGGTGGCGTGTGGCATGTGCTTCAAATTCGTCAGCAAACGCATCCAGTGCGTCAAGCAAAACTTGTGCTGTGTGCCAGCCAATGGCACAATCTGCCGTGTCTTTAATAACTAGCGCATGTTTGCGAATTTCATCAACTGCATTTGGCGGTGCTTGGAAGTTTAGCAACCCCTTTAGCATTGCTTCAAGGTTGCCGATGCCTCTTGCGCACGGCACGCATTTGCCGCATGTTTGGCAGCCAGATGCCTGAAGCAAGTTAAGCGTGAAGGCAACGGCGCACATTGCTGGCGGTGTGGCTTCAATGCGTCGCGTAAAGTTGTCCACAAACGGTGCAAATGCTTTTTGCATGTTCGCACCATTTGAACCAGCCTTAATTTTTGGCATGTTTTTGCTCCTTTTTGCGTTTTCATTTACAACAATTTACCAAGGTCAACTGCACTTTTGAGGTTTGGGGAACTTATTTCCCCAAAGTTTTAGCCTATTAAGTGAATATTGTTGCCTTGGTGCATTAGCTAAACAATAACATAACATGTGGCCTTTATGCGCCTTCAGCATAATTTGCGTGCGGGTTGCGCTGTTAGAAATTTTCAGTGCTAGTTGCCAACTCTAGCTGAATGCATTTGTTTACTAGTAAATTTAGTCGTACATGTTCAGGGAAAGCTGGCAATCAACTTTATTTTCATTGCGTTTCGTAGTAATCAAGCGGCATGCTGTCAAGCGTTCTTTTAGCTTCTTTCCAGTTAGGGCAAAACTGCTCAACTAAAGCCCAAAAGCGTTTAGTATGGTTTTTCTCAAGCAAGTGGCAAAGTTCATGAATTAGCACATATTCCAAGCACTCAGGCGGTTTTTTAGCAAGTTGCAAGTTAATCCAAATGCGCTTCGCATTAACATTGCATGTGCCCCAGCGGGTTTTCATGTTTTTGATGCGGTACTCGTGTGGCTTAACACCAACTTTCCCCTCAACACTTGAAGATAAATTTTGAATTACACGTTTAAGCTCGCTTCTGTAAAGCTCATTAACCTTCTTTTCCCTAAACTCTGTTGAAGAGCCCCTAGGCACTGTTAAAACTAATTTATCTGCCATTTTCTGAGCTTTAGATTTTGCTTTATCACACAAAACCACCTGCAACATCAAAGGTTTTCCCCAAAAATAAAAAGCCTCCCCAGACACATATTCACGTTTACTTTGCCTAAACTGAGAAATAAGGCGCTGCTGGTGGCGCTTTATTGTTGACATTTTCAATTGAACAAAAGAAATAATTTTTTTGTCGCTTGTGCTTGCAGGCGATGAAACCTTCACCTGCCCGTCAGGCGGGCACACTTTAATATAAAGGTTTTTTTGACCTTTGTTTTTTGAAACGTAAACAGGAATGTCCGATACATACAAAACTGAACTAGATTTCATCATATTCATCCTGATTTTGGGCGAT
>CAYVDR010000109.1:0-5662 GCA_964450625.1 uncultured Senegalimassilia sp. | reverse complement strand
TATAGCAACCGCAACAAACACCACAAACACACAAGCTGCAACAGCATCACGCACATGAAACTTAAGCGGATGCAAGCGTGTGTATTTGCTTGTGGGGTTGTTGTAGCAACGTGCGTCCATTGCAGCACTTAGCGTGTTTGCATGCCTGAATGCACTGGCGAAAAGTGGTACAAACAACGCAACAAGCCTGTGCAGGCTAAAAGCGTGCGCATTTAGGCTTGCACCACGAGCAACTTGGGCGTTTTTGATGTGCACAAACTCGCTTGCAAACTGCGGCATAAACCTAAGCGCAATGCCCATTATTGTTGCAATTTCAGCTGCTGGAAGCCCGAAGCGAGCAAAGGGGGAAAGCAAACATTTTATGCACTCTGTTATGTTGTTCGTTGTGGTGCTTAACGTAAGCAGGCTTGTTGCTGCCATCATAATTAAAAGCCTGCCACCAATTAACATGGCACTTGCAACGCCGCCTTCGCTAATGTGAATAAAACCCAGCTCAAATAATGTATTGCCACTTTGCACAGCGAACAAATTCAGCGCTGCAACAACTAAAACTATAACTGCAAGCGGTGCAAGCGATCTCACAGCAAGGCTAAGCGGAATGCGAGCAGCCGCATAGCACGCAACAACAAAAATTGAACAAGCACACAGCGCATAAGACGAACGCAAAAACAAGAGTAAAACAATTAAGGCAATGCAGCATAAAAACTTACACCTTGCATCGAGCGCATGAATTACGCTTGTGCCTGGGCAGTAGCTTCCGAATGAAAAGCCTGTCATTTTAAAAGCACCGCTTTAATGCTGTTGCATAAATCATGCTGAGTGAGCACGCTTGCGGGGTTATTTGGAAAGCCTTGAGCGCTCAATTCGACTGCAAGCGCATGCGCAGAAGTTGTGGCAAGCCCTATGCTTGAAAGCTCGCTTGCGTGCTGGGTAAACAAAATTTTTGGTGTTGTGTCATGCAGCAGTTTGCCCTGGTTTATTACAAGCACACGGTTGCACACGTTTGCAATGTCGTCCATGTTGTGCGAGACCATAACAACGGTTGTGCCAGCTTCATGCAACTTGCTTATTATGTGAAGTAGCATGCGCTTGTTTGCAGGGTCAAGCCCTGCAACAGGCTCATCAAGCACCAGCACTTCTGGCTTCATGGCAAGCACGCCAGCAAGTGCCACACGGCGTTGCTGCCCACCCGAAAGTTCAAATGGGCTTTTGTGCGCAATTTCACTAAAACTTAAGCCAACGTTTTCAAGTGCTTGTTTGCAAGCATGCTCAATTTCAGATTCACTAAAGCCCAGATTTTTAGGGCCAAACGCAACATCCTTGTAAACACTTTCAGCAAACAGTTGCTGCTCAGGGTATTGAAACACCACGCCAACTTTGCTGCAAATGCTGCGTTTTGTGCGCTTGTTTTTGTGGATGTTAGCCCCGCACAAAAGCACTGTGCCACTTGTTGGCGCTATGGTGCCATTCATGTGCTGGATAAGCGTTGACTTACCGCTGCCAGTATGCCCCACAATTCCCAAAAAGTCACCCTTGTTAAGTTTAAACGATATGTCACTAAGCGCCCATAAATTGCCAGGCTTGTTGCCCCACTTCTGGGGTTCGTTCGTGCTTGCATTTGCATTAGCTGCACTTGGGTTTGCAATATCTAGAACTGCTGATGCACTTTGTTTTTTGCGCAATTTCTTTGCCATTGCGGGGTTGTAGGTGTACGACACGTTCTTAAACTCTAGCAGCACTGGTGTGTCCTTACTGGACTTTTTGCAATTTGTAGTGCTGGAACTGGTTGCAGCTGGGTTTTGCTTGCTTGCTTCGCTTAGGTTGTTTGCCCTAGCACCTGCAGCCCCTTGCGCACGTGCTTGCGAAACAAGTTGTTTCGCAAGCACAGCGTTGCTGGTGCATGGGTTTAGCTTTATGCCGCTGTCTGCCAAGTTGGAAACAACTTGGCAGACAAAAGGCTGCTGTATGTTTAGGCCTTTAAGTGCCGCAATGTTTGAAAACGCTTCACTAGGCGTGCCATCGATGATAATTTTACCCGCCTGCATTACAAGCACTCGCTGCGCTTCAAGTGCTTCATCCATGAAGTGCGTAATCATTACAATTGTAAAGCCCTGCTTATGAAGCTTTCTACAAAGCTTCATAAGCCCTGCTCTCCCACGTGGGTCAAGCATTGCAGTGGCTTCGTCTAGCACAAGCACTTTAGGCTGCATGGCAAGCACGCCTGCAATTGCAACACGTTGTGCCTGCCCGCCCGAAAGAGCGTAAGTTTCTTGGGCTTCAAAACCTGCAAGCCCAACTTGGCTTAGAGCTTGCGTTACACGCTGCCTAAGTTCAGGCAGCTCAACGCCTAGATTTTCAGGTCCAAATGCAACATCATCTTCCACAAGTGAGGCAACAAGTTGGTCGCTTGGGTTTTGAAACACCATGCCGCACGTCTGGCGCACTAAAAATGTAACATCAGCTTCTGAAGTGTTCATGCCGTTGACAACAACACTGCCCTTATCAGGCAAAAGCAGTGCATTAAATTGCTTTGCTAGCGTAGATTTCCCGCAGCCGTTTTCGCCTAGAATGCAAACAAATTCGCCTTGTTTAATGTGCAGGTTAATGTTGTTTAGTACAAAATTTTCACCATCGTATGTAAATGACAATTCGTTTACTTTAAGCATGGCACGCTGCTAAAAACCGCTTACCTGGTTTTTCTTCGGAGTAATTAAGTTGGAAATTGCTTTGTAAATTAGGGCAGTAAGCAGCGAATTTAGCACGGTTTTTATAACATTGAACAAAGCAAGGAATGGCATGTAGGTGAAAAACACATCGGCCGAGCCGTAGTAAAACCCCACGCCAATTGTGCCATTAGCCAACAGCGAGCCTGCCGTTGCAAGAACGCAACCTGCAGCAAGGCCAACAACGCCGCCAGCAAACGTGCGCTTGCGCACATAAATTGCAGCGGCTGGCACAACAAAGCAAAACGTTGCAACAAGGTTCATTAGCGTGCCCACCCAGTCGCCTAACATAAGCCCATGAATTACAGCAGCAATGGCACCCGTGCAAAAGCCAGCGGCAGGCCCTGTTGCAAAACCAACAACCATTGCAGGCACAAGCGACGGGTCGTACGTTAAAAATGGTGCTGCTGGGATAATTGGGATTTGCACAAACGAAAACAATGCAGAAATTGCGCACATTAGCGCAATAACTACAAGCTGTTTTGTTGACCAGCGGTTTTGGCTTGTTTTTATTTGCTTTGCCATTTATGCCTTGCTAACTTTTTTGAGGTGTGTCTTGCATCTTGTTTAGCGCACCTTAGGTTTGGGGTTTATTAAAAAACAACTTCAAACCTAAGGCGTGCAATTTCTTCTGCACTTGACTTTCCCTAGCTTGCAGCCCCACTTGTGCTGCCTGAAACACCAGCACCAACAGGTGGTGTGTAACTTGCCTGCGACAAATCAAAGTCGGTGACAATTAAATTTTCGTTTTCGTTTAAGCCGTCTGTTTTTTGGTGTTCAGGAATTTCGCCTTCCCCTTTTGTAAACACCAGTTTGTCGCCTTCTTCGGAAACATCAGCTTCAATGACACTGCCACTGCCCCACTTGCCTTCCAACACTTCTTCGGACAGAGGGTCTTCAACTAAGCGCTGAATAGCACGGCGCAAGGGGCGTGCACCATATGTAACATCTGTGCCCTCTTTGGCAATAAGCTCGTACGCCTTTTTGCTTAAGTTAATTGTCATGTTCTGGTCGATTAAGCGCTCGCGCAAGCTTGCAATCATAAGTTTTGCAATCTCGATAATTTCGTCTTTTGTTAGCGACTTGAACACAATAATTTCATCAAGGCGGTTTAGGAATTCAGGCCTGAACAGCTTCTTTACTTCAGCCATAACACGGCTTTTTATTTCTTTGTCAGACAAGCCTTCCTTGCCGTCGCCTGAAAAACCAAGCGATGTTGGGGTTGCAATTTCACGTGCACCAACGTTTGACGTCATAATAATTACGGTGTTGCGGAAATCAACTGACCTGCCTTGCGAATCGGTCAAGCGACCTTCCTCAAGAATTTGCAGCAGAATGTTAAACACATCGGGGTGTGCCTTTTCAATTTCGTCAAACAACACCACTGAATAGGGGCGCTGGCGCACAGCTTTTGTAAGCTGACCGCCTTCATCGAAGCCAACATAGCCTGGAGGTGAGCCAACAAGGCGGCTTACGCTGTGCTTTTCCATGTACTCCGACATATCAAAGCTAATAAGGGCATCCTTCGAGTTGAACAAAAACTCAGCCAGCGTTTTTGAAAGTTCCGTTTTGCCAACACCCGATGGCCCCAAGAAAATGAACGAGCCAGCTGGGCGATTTGGGTCTTTCAAGCCTGCACGACTTCTGCGAATTGCTTTAGAAAGCGCAGTTACAGCTTCATTTTGCCCAATAACACGCT
Organism: uncultured Senegalimassilia sp.; assembly: GCA_964450625.1. Lineage (GTDB taxonomy): Bacteria > Actinomycetota > Coriobacteriia > Coriobacteriales > Eggerthellaceae > Senegalimassilia. Next base: position 1,240 of record CAYVDR010000109.1, on the reverse strand, counting down.
TGTGCAAAACGCTTTCCATGCGCAAAAGCTTTTCGGTTTCTGCTTCGGTAAGGTTTGACACTGGCACACCAGTTGACATTGACACAACATCGGCAATGTCTTGCACCGTAACGTTTTGAACTTGCTTTTGCGAGTTTTCTTCCCAGTTCTTTTCAGCCTCTGCACGCTCTTTGACTAGTGCAGATTCCTCGTCACGGAACTTTGCTGCAGCTTCAAAATCTTGCGCAGCAATTGCAGAGTCTTTGCTAGCGCGCACGCTGCGAAGTTTACCATCAAGCTCGCGAAGCTCTTTTGGCAACGTCATGTTGCGAATGCGCATGCGAGCACCTGCTTCGTCCAAAACATCAATGGCTTTATCTGGCAAGTAGCGGTCTTGAATGTAGCGTTGCGCCAAGTTCACAGTTGCTTGCAGTGCTTCGTCGGTAAAGTGCACTTGGTGGTGCGCCTCGTAGCGGTCACGCAAGCCTTCCATAATGCGAATTGCCTGTTCAGTGTTAGGTTCACCAACGTTGATTGTTTGAAACCTGCGCTCAAGTGCGCTGTCTTTTTCCAAGTGTTTGCGGTACTCATCAAGCGTTGTGGCACCAATAACTTGAATTTCACCACGCGAAAGTGGGGGCTTTAAAATTGCAGCTGCGTCAATTGAACCCTCTGCCGAGCCTGCACCAATAAGCGTGTGCATTTCGTCTATGAACAAAATGATGTCGCCAGCATCCTTTACTTCCTTGATGCATTTTTTAAGGCGCTCTTCAAATTCGCCACGGTATTTACTGCCAGCAACAAGTGCTGAAACATCAAGCGTGAACAGGCGTTTGTTGCGCAAAATGTCTGGGATTTGGTTTGAGACTATAAGCTGTGCTAAGCCTTCAACAACAGCGGTTTTACCAACGCCAGGCTCACCTAAAAGCAGCGGGTTGTTTTTTTGACGACGTGAGAGAATTTGCATGCATCGCTCAATTTCGCCAGCACGCCCAATAACAGGGTCAAGCTTGCCATCACGTGCTTTTTGCGTGAGGTCAGTGCCAAATTCTTTTAGCGCGCTGCCCGAACTTGAGCTTGAATTGAACGCGCCATGCCCAGCATACACAGGGCTTTGACCCACCAAATCATTTAAGGCAGTGCGAATGTTATCGCCAGAAACGTTTAAGCTTGCAAGCACATCAAGCGCAGTACCTTCGCCTTCTCGCACAATGCCAAGCAGCAAATGCTCGGTTGAAATGTAGCTTTGCCCCATTTGCAT
>CAYVDR010000108.1:0-5663 GCA_964450625.1 uncultured Senegalimassilia sp. | reverse complement strand
GCGGGCTTATGCCAATCACGGGCATTCCGCTGCCATTTTTAAGCTATGGTTCGTCATTTATGGTAGTTAATTTTGTAATGCTTGGGCTAATTGGCTCGGTTTGGTCTCATAATGCTAACTTAAAACGCCGTAAAAATTAGCGGAAAGGTTTAGTATGGCAAAGAAAAAAAGAACTCTTCCAGTTGATGTTTCCAAAGTTTTGCAAGAAGCAAAAAATGTTACGGAAGAACAGTCAAAGAATTTATCAATTGCAATATACATTGACCCGCAAGCCCCAAACGATGTGCAGGCGCATGTAAGGCATGCTTTTGCAACACCAGCGCCAAATGTGCGCTTGTCAATTTTATACATTGAAAATAGTAAGCCTCCCATTATAAATGGAAGTGACATGGCAGTTATTGTCGCAGGGTTGTCAGGTGGCATAGGCAACGTCGCAAAACAGCTGCGCCACGCAAACATTCCCGTTATGGTTGCAACAACAATGCCCACGCTTGTGCACGATATTGCCGCAACTGAAGGCAATGCAATTCCCGAAGGTGACATTATTGCCCCTGACCTAAACGATGCTGCATACGCGCACAAAACAAGTGCAGGCAAAACAGCACCAGTGCTTCGTGCGTCGTGGGGCGCTTCTAATGTTAAGGAAATGGAAGACACAAGCGAGTGCGAACCTTTTGTGCTAGACGAGCAAGCAAAGCAAACGTTTAACCACAACATGGGCGCGTGGGTTATTGAAGCATGCACAGATGCGCGCCTTGCATTTGCAAGCGCTTTTGAATTTGTGCGCAACCCGCTTGCTAACAGCATTACCATGGAAACTGCCATGCAAAATGCTGGCATTGCGCTTGTCATGTTTATCCCTGGCGCTGACATGCCAATTCTAACGCTTAACCAGTGCAAAATGCTGCTGGAAATTGCTGCTGTGTTCGGCAAGCCGCTTGACACATCGCGCATAAAAGAAATTGTTGCTGTTGTTGGCTCTGGCTTTGTATGCCGCGGCGTGGCTCGCCAGGTTGCAGGCGCGCTGCCGCTGCTTGGCTGGGCGGTTAAATGTGCTGTTGGCTATGGTGGCACACTTGCAATGGGCAAGGCTGCAACCGCATATTTCAACGGCGAAAAAGCGCAGGGTAAGTTTGCTGAAATTATTGAACAAGCCCGCAACGCTGCTGTTAAAGCAGCTGCTTTTGGCGTTCGCAAGTTTAAGCAAGCTGGCGCAAAATGACAAATTTATGGCCAGCCCTTGAAGCGTTGCTACCGCTTGCTGAACGGCCATCCCGCTACATAAACCACGAATTTGGCAGCGTGCATAAACCTGACGCTGCGTTTAGGTTTTGTATGCTCTACCCCGACACGTACGAGTTGGGGCAGCCTAACCAAGCGGTTCGCATTCTTGTTAACGTTGTAAATAAAGTTGAAGGCTTTGCTGCCGAACGCGCATACCTGCCCGCTGCTGAGTTTGCCGATGTCATGCGCGAAAACAACCTACCGCTTTTTAGCATTGAAAGTTGCAGCCCAGTTGCTGAATTTGATGCGCTTGGCATAACGCTTCCGCACGAACTTGCTGCAACAAATGTGTTGGAGGCACTTGATTTAGCAGGCATTTCATTGCATGCCCAAAACCGTGCAGAAAACGAACCCTTCGTTATTGGCGGCGGTCCTTGCACTTACAACCCCGAGCCTTATGCGCCGTTTTTTGACATATTTTCAATTGGGGAAGGCGAAGAGGCAATCCCCGAGGTTTTGCAGCTTATTCATAAACTGCGCAGCAAAGGCAAGTCGCGCAAGGCCATTTTGCAAGCTGTTGCAAAGCTTAACGGGTTTTATGTGCCCACACTTTACGATGTGTGCAGCGAAAGTGAGGCGCAAGAAACTGGCACGTGGGTAAAACCAAAACATGAAAGCTACCCCACGAAAATTGAAAAGCGAGTTTTTGAAGGCTTTGCTAAAAGCCCTGGTTGGGAGCCTTGTGTTGTGCCATTCACGGAAATTGTGCAAGACAGGCTGAACGTTGAAGTGCTGCGCGGTTGTGCACGCGGTTGCAGGTTTTGCCAGGCTGGCATGATGTATAGGCCAATTCGCGAACGCAGCGCAAAAAACATTGTTGAATCGGTTAAACAGGGCTTGGCAGAAACTGGCTACGATGAAGTTAGCCTAACGTCGCTTTCCACAACGGACCATTCGCAAATTAATGAAATCTTAACGCAACTAAATACTGAATTTGAAGGCACTGGAATTCGCGTGTCTGTGCCATCGCAGCGCCTTGATTCTTTTGGCGTTGAAATGGCAAGTTTAGTTGCTGGCAAAAAGCGCGGGGGCTTAACGTTTGCGCCTGAAGCTGGCACGCAGCGCCTTCGCGATGTTATAAACAAACAAATTACGGAAGACAATTTTTTTGCAGCCATAAAAGCTGCATTTGCTGCAGGGTGGCGCAGGTGCAAGCTGTATTTCATGATTGGGCTGCCAACTGAAACAGACGAAGACATTAAAGGCATTGCAAGTTTAGTGCAGCGCGCTTACGATTGCGCGAAGCAAACTGTGCCCGAGCGCATGCGAAGCCAAGTGCGCATGGGGGTAAGTTGCGCGCTGTTTGTACCAAAAGCTCAAACACCGTTTCAATGGGAAGGCCAAATTACACCCGATGAAGCTTTGCGCCGTGTTAGTCTTTTGCGCCGCAGTGTAAAGTACAAGGCAATTGATGTGCACTACCACGACCCGAAAACAAGCACTATTGAAGCTGCACTAAGCCGTGGCGGCAGGCAAGTTGCAAGCGTTGTTGAAGCAGCTTGGAGGGCTGGCGCGCGCTTTGATGCTTGGAGCGAGCACTTCAACCAGCAGGCATGGGATGAAGCTCAAAAGCAAACTGGTGTTAGCTTGCCAGCAATTGCGCAACAAAGCTTTAGCAGCGAATACGTTATGCCCTTCTCGCACATTTCAACTGGGGTTTCAACAAAATTTTTAGCACTTGAGCGCAAGCGCGCCGCCCAAGGCATAACAACACCCGATTGCACATTTAACAAGTGCACTGCTTGCGGCGCGTGCATGAACCTTGGCACAAAAAATGAACTTGCAAGTGCTCGCAAAACTGCAAGCTCAAACCACGTAGCCAAAACACCTGAAAGCGCAGGTGATGCGCAATGAACGCACAACAACAAACATTTCGGTTGCGCATAACGTTTGCAAAGCAGGGCAGGCTTGCACTGCTTTCGCACTTGGAAGTTGCACGCGCACTGGAGCGCGCCATACGCAGGGCAAAGCTGCCGTTTGCTGTAAGTTGTGGGTTTAGCCCGCACATGAAAGTTGCATTTGGCGCTGCACTTCCCGTAGGTGTTGGTGGCAGCCATGAAATTGCAGACATCACTCTTAAAACGTACGTGCCTGAAAAGCAAGCCCTTGCTGCACTTCAGAGCGCAAGCGTGTCCGACCTTATGGTGCTAGATGCAACATACATTGAACCTGGTGCAAAGGCAGCATCCGTGGCTTTCCCGAAAAGCACATACCGCGCAATGCTTTCGTTTGCGCCTGCCACATTGCCAGTACCTGCGCAAATTAAAGTTATTCGCAAAAAGAAAGAGCGCATTTTAAACGTGGCAGATTACTTGCTAGACGAACCAAAACTTGAAGGTGCAGCTTTAACGTTTATGCTTAAGATGAAGCCAACAGGCAGCCTGCGACCAGACAAGTTGCTAAAAGCTTGCATAAGCTTAGCAAACGGCAATGAACAAGCTTGTGAATTTGCAGCACCCGATGCCGATTTGCTAATGCTGCTGGAAAACTCCTGGGTTGAATCAATTGACGCACAAGCAAACGATGAGCCTTTGCAAATTAAATCAATAACAAGGACAAAGCAGCAAGCTGTTGAATAAAGGCTGCGTAAACAAGTCCCAGAATAACTAAACAATTTTTAAGTGCATGGGGTATTAAATGAATTTTGTAGAACTGTTTTTAATTGGTGTGGGGCTTTCAATGGACGCTTTTGCAGTTTCAATTTGTAAAGGCCTTTCCATGAAACGCCTAAGTGTGGCGCACGCATGCATTATAGGTTTATTCTTTGGCGGCTTTCAGGCACTAATGCCACTAATAGGCTGGTTTGCTGGGTCACAGTTTGCAAGCATTGTGCAACCTGTTGACCACTGGGTCGCTTTTGTGCTGCTTGCATTTGTGGGCGGCAAAATGTTGTTCGACGCGTTTCGCAGCAATGAAGACGAAGGCGACAAAAATGCTGAAGGAAGCAGTAAACTTAACGTAAAAGAGCTGTTTATGCTGGCAATTGCCACAAGCATTGATGCGTTGGCAGTTGGCATATCTTTCGGTTTTATGCAAATTGCAATTGCACCTGCAATAACAATTATTGGCCTTACCACATTTGCAATAAGCATCGTTGGCGTGTTTATTGGACATTTCTTTGGTGCGCGCTTTGAAAAACCCGCAACAATTGCTGGTGGCGTGGTGCTAATTCTAATAGGGCTTAGAATTTTACTAGAACACTTAGGGGTTATATAACACTTTCAAAAATTTGATTCCTGTCGCATATCATGCATGCGTTGGAATCGGCATACGATGCATAGTGAACAATGTGCTTTCGGCTGGCAGGTTCAAGCAAGCAGTTTGGGTTTGTAATGCTATCGGCACTTGCACTCGATTCAATGTTAGATTTCTTGTCGCGCAACTGTTCTTCGTCTTGCGCGTCCTCGTTAAAGTTTTTATGCAGCTCGTCTGCCCTGAACTCAATGTTAAACAGCTTGTTGAATGTGTCCGCATCATCTTTTGCATACTTTAGCAGAAAACGCCTGAATGTACGCCTGTCCGGAAAAAACCTGTAGCCTAGACCTTGCTCAATTTCTGCTTTTGTTTTTGTTAAGTACTCGTCTAAGATGCCGCGCTGGGCGCTTTCAGTCAAGCCCATTTTGCCCTTGCCACCAATGGTGTTGTCGTGAAACATTGCAGGTTGCTTGTAGAACAGCGATGTTAAAAATTTGCCTGAGAAATGCTTTGGCACAAATTCGCTAACCAAATACTTCTCGCATAGGTCTTGAGTAATAATAATTGTTGTATTTTTCTTCACCCATGGGTAATAATTGCTAATGTTTTGCATGTGAAATTCCCAGTTTTGCTTGTGCTTTTCTGTGTGAAAGCGCCCCTTAGAATCCCAGCTTGTGCAAACCCAAAGCCCACTTGAGCCATAGTTGGGGTTAGGGCGCACACCAGCACGCTCAAACATTTCTATGGTTTTGTAAAGGTCGGCTTGGTCCCCAATGGTAAGCGTGGCAGCAAGCCAAATGGAGCCAATTTTCTTTGAGGTGTAAAGCTTGCACAACGTTTCAATTACTTCAAAAAAACTTTTGCGCACTTCAGCGTTTTCAAGTTGACCTTGGAAAAACTCACCACCAATTAAAGAGACATTGTTGTACTTTTGAAAGTCAAGGTTAGCTAGGTTTTGTTTTAAGTCATTCAGACTTTTTAACTGCCGCTCTTTGTCTGTGTGCCGATTTTCTTTACCAAGGTAGCAAAAATCGCACACGTTGTTACAGCACTGCCAAAGCTCCCACTGAAATGACTTACGCCCTAAGTTATTTGAATACAGAAGCTCTTCTTCCGTTGGTTGACTATCCTGCTGACTTGATTCTTTTAGCATTTCTTCATACTCCTGTCTAGGACGCGATTTA
>CAYVDR010000107.1:0-5677 GCA_964450625.1 uncultured Senegalimassilia sp. | reverse complement strand
CAAGCGGCAAGCGATTTTCACAATGTAATTCAAAAGCTTTCAAATGTGCTTAGTGGTAAGCGGCTTTGGACTGGTACAAGCAAAGGTGGTTTAACCACTGACTACCAGTGCTATTTCCAGGAGCATCATGGCTACAGTGATGCCGATGCTTTTGTTGCTTTTTGCGCACCGTTTTGTGAAGGGCGCAACGACAGCCGCATTATGAGCGCTGCCTATGGTGAAATAGGTTATGCAGCTTATGGGGAAGAGCAAGCAAGCAAATGGCATGACTTGCTCGATAAATTCCAGCTGGCATGCATTAAGCACCGTGAAGTACTTCAATCTAGATATTACCAGCAAGCAATTGAAGAAGGCTGCAAATTTCGTGAATCGTATTTTGGGACTGATGAGTTAATCCAAGCTAAGCGGCTTTGGGATGTTGTGGTAAACGAGTTTCCCCTATTAGGGTTTTGGCAATACTACCAAGAAACCATGCTTGACAAAATAATGCAGGCAGTAAACAGTGATAACCCCAATGAAATTTATGCCTGTGTCATAGAAAAGATGCCAACAAGCACTTTTGCCTATAGCAATGGCTTTTTGGCATACGAAATTCAGGCAGCTTCAGAGATGGGCGATTACAATGAAAATTTCGACTATTTGCGCAGGATAGTTGCCGAAGCGAAGGAAGCAGCACCTGCTAATGAAAAACAAGCGTATTACATTTCCACTGAAGACAACCCATCGTATTCGGAAATTTATTTGACCACTGAGCAGTTAGCAGCCCTTCCTTACAGCAGCTCAACACGCAACGCAATGGTTCAGTGGCTAAACACAACTAATAGTGCGCATTTAATTATGGTTAGCGGCAAAAGTGATCCTTGGTACTTCGTTAGGCCAGAGCTGTCGTTTAGCAACAGCCAAATTCAATGCTACGAGTCTAGCTACAACCACCTTACCACTCTTGCGAACTTAAGTACAAGCGAGCAAGAAAACATATACAACGCACTCGATGGTTGGTTAGATTTCGCTGCATAATTCCAAAGAATTGGTTGCAAATGTAAGCGCAACACTGTCCTATTTACAATTTCAACTTACTCAGGTTTTAAATTATGTAATTCAATTCTAAATATTTTACGTTAAAATGGCAGCACAATACGAAAGGAGAATGAATGGCTGAAAATAATTTAAAGCTTGGTTTAGACCTTGGAATTGGCTCGCTTGGTTGGTCGTTGTTAGACTTTCAGACCAAAAAAATTATTGATGGTGGGGTTATTCTTTGGGACATTCCGCAGGAAGACAAGACACATGCAAGCCTTTGCGCTAAGCGCAGGGGGTTTAGATCTGTAAGGCGCAATTTAAGCAGAAAACGCAACCGTAAAAAACACTGCATAAAATTTCTGAAGAGGTACAACTTAATGCCAAGCAACGCAAATGCGAATTGGCTTCAAACAAAAAAGGGCGAAAAGCAACCGTACCTTCTGCGCATAGACGCACTTGAACGAAAACTCACGAACAGGCAGCTTTGCCAAATGCTTTACGGTTTTTGTTCTTTACGTGGCTACATTAATCATGGTACTGACAGCAGCGATAAAAACTCTAACGATGGGAAGGTTTTAAAGGCAATTGCTGAAAATAGCAAGCTTTTGGAAGAACAAAAGGCAAAAACCTATTCACAGGCAATGGTTCAATCAACTAAAACGCAAAAATACACAAATGGTAAATGGCGCAATAAAGCTGGTGACTATGCAAACTGTTTTTCAAAAGAAATGATGCTGCATGACTTGGATATTATTCTTGATACGCAGTTTAAACTAGGAAATTCCATGCTTGATAGTGCGTTTAAACAAGAATTTTTGCAGCTTTTGTACTGGGAAAAGGTTGACGCTTCATATGACAGGAAAATTTATAAGAAAGTTGGCAAGTGCGTTTATTTTCCAGAGGAAATAAGGGCTGCGAGGTGCTCGTTTTCTAATGAATACATGTCTGCATGGGCAAAGTTTAAAAACATTCGCATAACACCATATGAAGGTGAAGAATATGAATTAGACGAGGGAACAATTAAAAAGTGTTTAGATATTCTTTTTTCACCTTCACAAATTCCTAAAAACAAAAGTTGCAAAGTAACTTATTCAAGCCTTAAAAAAATGCTAAAACTTAATGGGCGTGAAAGCTTTAAATCAATAGATGAAAATGACGAAAAAATTGAAATTTTTGTTCCTAAAGGTTTTAGAACATTGCGAGATTGCTTATGCTCCAATAAAGCTAACAGCAGCATGGCAACTGGTCTTCTTCAAAAACTTGCTGGTAACAGGCACTTGTGCGACCAAGTTATGGAAGCATTAACATTTGCAAGCCATGAAAACAGTATAGAAGCATGGTTAAGCGAACTTATTGAAAGTGGGCAGTTGACAGCAGGGGAAATTGACTGCCTTAAACAATTGCCATTTAATGGTAAAGTTTTCAAAGGGTATGCAAACAGGTCGCTTAAAGCACTCGATGCACTTTACGAAGCAATTCAAAACAACAATTGCAATAACATTTACGATGCTGAAAACTTTGCAGGCTTAAAGAAGTACAAATGCAATAACGGACGTGGTTTTTTGCCCGCTTATGAGAAATCCGCGGATTCAACATGTACTAACCCTGTAGTGATAAGGTGCATGGCCAATCTAAGAAAACTTGTGAATAACATTGTGAAAAAATATGGCACCCCAAATCAGGTTCACATTGAGCTTGGCACTGAGCTTAAGCGTTCAAAAAAAGAAAAGAAGGTGATTGAAAAAAACAATAAAGAACGCAATGCGCAAAAGACAGCAGTTGCTAAAGCTCTTGCTGAAATATTAAATTGCAAGCCTGACGGAGTACCAGACAAGCTTATTGCTAAAGAGATTTTAAGGCAGCAGCAAAACCAAAAAGATTTAATTTCGGGCAAAACTATTGGTATTAATGACCTTGTTACAAATGAGCGACTTTATGAAGTTGATCACATTTTGCCTTACTCGAGAACATTTGATAACTCGCAAAGCAACAAACACCTTGTTCTTGCTAAAACTAATAGATTAAAGTCAAACAAATCGCCCTTTGAATACATTGCAAACGGAGACCCTAACAGTCAAGCATGGATTAAATTTAAGAATACAATTCTTGATAAGACCATAAAATTGCCTTATAAGAAAAAGCAAAAATTACTGTGCGAGAATCTAAAAGACAAAGAATCCGATTTTATTAGCAGAAATTTAAATGACACGCGGTACGCATCTAAACTTGCGAAGTCTTACTTGGAAGATTATTTAAACTTTCCAGAAGATGGGCATCAGCACGTCTTTTGCAATGCAGGGGGCGTGACAGCAAAGCTTCGCCATGCTTGGGGGCTTGGTATAAAAAACCGCAATGATGACAATCGCCACCATTTTGTTGATGCTTGCCTTATTGCGGCTTGCAGCCAAAGTGCTGTTCAAAAGGTGGCAAAAGTACACAAGGCAACACCAAAGCTTCACACTAAAGAGGCTTTAGAAGCTGCAAAAGATCAGTATAAAAAAGCATTATTCAACACGCAGCCGTGGGAAGGCTTTGCCAAAGATGTTTTAAACTATAAAGACAACATTTATGCCGTCAGGCGTTCATCACACAAGCTGCAAGGCAAAATGTTTGAGGATACATTGTATGGTTTTGATGGCATAAATGAACAGAATAATAAAGCTAATGTTCATTACACAAAAGACGGTACTAAAACAGAATCTGTTAAAGGCAATTTTGTTGAAGTGTCAAGTAAAACGGTTAAAGCTCGTGGTGAACAGGCATTTCTGCGACTTTGGTGGGATCCTGAATGTACAAAAAAATGCGGTCGTTATTTAAAAGAGGTTGTTTTTAAGGCAGACTTAGCCGCAATAAAGAATGGTTCATACAAGCCAAAATATAAACCTTCAAAACAAATGCACCGTGATTTATGGCCAGAAGTGCCACAGCGTGCAAAACAATCGCAACCAGTTACCATTTTTTGCGGTGACTGTGTTAATGTTAATGGTGAAATTTTACGATATGTTTCAACAGGAATTGCGAGTGGGAAAGTTGATTTCCAAACAATGTTTAATGAAAAAAAAGTAAAACCAAAAACAACGTTTACAAAACTTAACCCTGAAACTGCCCCAATAAAAGTCATAAACGAGGATATCTTGGGCGAATGTTTTAATAAAAATTTAGAAGAATAATGACAGCTGCGCAGGGCGTTCAAGCTTTTCTTTACCACTGGAACTTGGCTTAAGTGGCGAAACAAGCAATTTTCTGTTTTCATACTGATATTCAGTCACTTGAAGCACCTGCACAGAACCTGCTGGTGGTAGGTGCGCCTCTATGCGTCTTAAATGAGTTTCCATATTGTCGCGGTCAACTGTCATGCGCGAGTACACGCTGTATTGTTCCATTAGGAAGCCATCTTCAAGCAAAAATTTTCGAAAGTTGCTGTATTCCTTTCTTTCTTTGCGTGTGCCAGTTGGCAGATCAAACATTACTAGCAGTCTCATTACTTGCATCCTATTCGCACCTTTTTGTTTTAAGTTGAATTACTTCTGGTAGCTGCAGCAGCTCGTAATTATTGTTTACAATTGCTCTTTTAAGCGATTTCATCATTTCATCAATTGCATTTTGAACAATGTATTCCTTTCCGTCAATAAGCACACAATATTCAAAAACTGTAACTAGGTAGCGTTTATACTCAGGGGTTAATGTTTCTGGAGGACGCTTTGTTCCGATCATTAAATCAACAACAGGGCGAAAGGGTTCAATTAAGTCATCAACTAAATTAAACGGGTTAAGATCGTTATCGTGGTGGATTCCCCTTGAAACAAGCCAACCGTAAGAAACGGCGCTTCTAGCAATTCCCGCGCGTAAAACAGTGTAGCCATAATTAAGAGCTGCGGTGTATGGGCTATCTGTTCTTGTACCACTTGGCAAATAGTTTTTAAAATAAATTTGGGCAGCATGTGCTTCTTTATTTGTTTTATCGCCCGACTGTACATCTTTGACAAGGTTTTTGATGTTGTTTGAATTAGCTAGGCTTAATAATTCTAGACACTTTGCTTGGTTGGAAATTTTCTGCTGAACAATTTTTTGCCAAAGCCTTTTTCGTAAAGGCGCGCTAATCGCCAGTTGGTGTTTTACAATTGCTGCATGCCGTGAATGTGCGCCAAGCGGAAGAAGTAGACCATTTGGATGATGCTTACCGTCGCAGATCATAACACCAATGCCCTCTTTCACAACCTCCGAAAGTGCATAAGACGTAACAGTTGCCATTTTAGTTTCCAGAATTAAAACATAAATGTCTTCAAGAGGAATTGATGCTTCAGTTTTGTTCTGTTCAATAACTAATTGATGATTTTCAATCGAGATTGAACAGGGGTTTTGGATTGTAATTGTTTGTTTTGACATGGCATCACTTTTCTATTAAACTACTTTTGTTCGCGAGGATTATACCATGTGATGAAATTAGGTGCTATCGTGAACAAGGGGCTCGGTTAATTCAGAGCACCCGTAAGGTATCCCCGTTTCATTCGAAACGGGGTATCCTTTTTTTAAAAAAGGAATAATTACGTGAAATTATGCCGTAAATTTAACATATTATGCATAAATAAACCCCTGTTTATCAGGGGTTTATTTATGGTCTATTATACCATGTGATGAAATTAGGGCTGCCGAGAGC
>CAYVDR010000106.1:0-5695 GCA_964450625.1 uncultured Senegalimassilia sp. | reverse complement strand
TCAACTGCAGAAATGTGCACCTCAACCCTAAATGATGTGTTAGCGGGCATTTTGCTTTCCCAATGCACATTCATTATGCGCTCGCTTTGCTGCATTAAGCCTTTCGCATTTGGGCAATCGCGCCTATGCACAGAAACGCCGCGCCCACGTGTAATAAAGCCTATAATATCGTCACCTGGAACAGGGGTGCAACAGCGCGAAAGACGCACAAGCGCACCGTCAATGCCTTCCACCACAACGCCATTTGACGCATTGCTGCCCTGCTTTTTCTTCTTTGTTGCAAGGGTTAGCATTGGCGGCAGCTTGCCCGTTGTCATGGCACGTGCGCTAAGCCCTGCTGGGTCTTCCGTTTCCAAGCCCTGCTTGTGCCCAAGTTCCATAAGCAAACGGTTAGTAACGTGAACTGGTGTTTCGCGCCCAGCACCAATGTTTACAAACATTTCATCGGCGTCTTTGTAGCCAAGGTTTGCTGCAACGGCTTTCACAGCACGCTCGCTTTTTGCATTCGATATGCCAAGGCCATGCTTGCGCATTTCGCTTGCAAGCTTGTCGCGACCAACCAGCATGTCGTCCGAGCGGCTAACCTTGCTAAAGTACGCCCTAATTTTATTGCGCGCGCTAGGCGTTTTTACCATTCCCAGCCAATCGCGGCTTGGCATTGCAGTTTTTTGCGTAAGAATTTCAACGCGGTCGCCAAGCTGAAGCTCGTAAGCAAGCGGCACAATGGAGCCGTTAACCTTTGCGCCAACACAATGGTTGCCAACTTCAGTGTGAATTGCATATGCGAAATCAACTGGTGTAGAACCTGCGCGCAAGCTCATGACCTCGCCTTTTGGCGTGAACACAAACACTTCTGTTGGCGCTAAGTCAACTTTTAAGTCTTTCAAAAACTCGCGTGAATCGTGGGAATCGTCCTGCCAGTCAACCATTTGACGCAGCCAAGAAAGCTGCTTGTCCATGGCTGAATTTTTGCCCTTGCCGCCACTTTCCTTGTAGCGCCAGTGTGCAGCCACGCCGTATTCGCTTTGCCTGTGCATTTCCTGCGTGCGAATTTGCACTTCAAGCGGCCTTGCCGCAGGTCCAATAACAGTGGTATGCAAACTTTGGTACATGTTAAACTTTGGCATTGCAATGTAGTCTTTAAACCTGCCAGGCATTGGGTGCCAAAGCGAATGCACAGCCCCAAGTGCCGAATAACAATCTTTAATGGAATCGGTAATAATGCGCACAGCAATTAAGTCATAAATTTCAGAGAAGCCTTTGCGCTTCTTAACCATTTTTTGGTAAATGCTGTAAAGGTGTTTTGGCCTACCCATAATTTGACACTCAACACCCAGCTTGTCCATTTCCCCACGTAGAATGCCCATTATTTGGTCAAGGTAAGCTTCGCGCTGCGCACGGCTTTCCGTAACCATGCGCGCAACCTGCCTAAACTTGTTAGGTTCCAAATAGTAGAAACTTAAGTCTTCAAGTTCCCACTTTATGGAATTTATGCCCAAGCGGTGAGCAATTGGGGCATAAATTTCAAGCGTTTCGCGCGCTTTAAAAATGCGCCTGTCCTCGCGAAGCGCTGCAAGCGTGCGCATGTTGTGCAACCTGTCGGCCAGCTTGATAACAATAACGCGAATGTCCTTGCTCATGGCAACAAACATTTTGCGGATTGTGGCAGCCTGTTTGTCGGACAGCGTTTCAACTTCAACGCGGGTGATTTTTGTTACGCCATCAACCAGCCTCTCAACGCCTTCGCCAAAAATTTCAGCAACTTGTTCACACGTAACATCGGTGTCCTCAACCGTGTCGTGCAAAAGCGCTGCGCAAAGCGTGTCCGAGTCCATTTTTAAGTCTGCCAAAATAATTGCAACTTCCACAGGGTGCGAAATAAAAGGTTCGCCACTTTTACGCGTTGTGCCTGCATGGGCATCATCGGCAAAGTTGTAAGCAAGTGCAAGCTTTTGTTCCTCCTCGGCTGTTAAATAGGTTTTTGCAAGCGCCTGCAATTCGGCAAAGCGCTCTTCCGGTGTTTTGCCAGCCTTTGGAAGCGTTTTTGTAACGTCGGTTGCAAAAGCTTTCTCAGCAATGTGCGCGTGGCCTAAAAGCCCTAAATCTTGCGGGGGCAAAATGCCTTCGGGCAGTGGCCCTTGAAGCCTAGGCGATGCCTTGCCAAGCATTTCTTTGTTGGCAGTTTTTTTCGCTGTGTTAGCTTCTTCAACCTTAACAGCCTTATTATTTTCGCTACCTTTAACGCTACCAGGCATTTTTAACACTCCTTATTCGCTTTCGCTCTGAAATGCTTCCGTGGGCAAAATTGGGTTTGATATGCGCTTTTCCAAAACATCAGTCGTGCTTTTTATTGCCCAGTTGCAAAATTCGTGAAATGTATCAATTTCAGCTAGGCCTTCCAAATAACGCACACTGTTTGTAAGTTCAACTTTTCTTGAAGGCGAGTTTACATGAATGCACCTAACCTGCGCCTCCCCGTCGAAAGTGTACGTTGCATCTATTAAACCAAGTTCACTAAAAACTGCAATGGCACACGAAATTGCTGCCTCGTTAAGCTGGCTAAACGCTGTTGAAAAGTTTTGCGCAAGTGCGGCATCGGTTGCTTTAAAAACATCAGCACCACTTTTGTTTTGCATGTTGCGAAGCCCACGGTAAATTTGCGCCATTTTGTCATGCGGGGGCGTTGTTCCAAAAAGTAAGTTGTCGTTTATGCTGCTGTCGCGCTTGTTAAACAGCAAATGAATGTATGCGTCCTGGCCATTTCTTCCTGCACGCCCAGCCATTTGGTTAAACTCAATTTCGTTAAACGGCATGTGATAGAGCACAACATGCTTTATGTCTGGAATGTCAACCCCTTCGCCAAATGCGCTGGTAGTAACTAAAACTTGCAATTTGCCGCATCGAAACAGCGTTTCAATGCGCTTGCGCTCAGCCCGGCTTAAGCCAGCGTTGTAAAAGCCAATAAGGCATGCAACTTGTGGCACCTGCCTGCGCAAATTACGAGCAACCGAAACAGATTGCTCGCGCGAGTTTACAAACACCACAGTTTTGTCGCCAGTTGCAACAAGACTAGCCAAAAAGTTATCGCGAGAAATTACGCTACGAGCATCATTCAAGTGCAAGTTAGGGCGGTTTGTTGTGTCGTATATGCACTCGTCTATACAAAGCTCGCGCTTAATTGCTGCTAAGCACTCATCGTTTGCAGTTGCAGTTAGCGCCAGCACTTTTGGGCTGCCCAAACGCTGAATTGAGCCGCCAATGTTTGCATAGGCTTGCCGCTGCCCTGCGCGCGCAAGGCCAATGTGGTGTGCTTCGTCGATTACAACAAAGCCCACGCGCCCAGATGCTGCAAATTCATCGGCATGCCAAAACAAAAACTCAGGCGTTGTTAGCGCAATGTCAACACTGCCTAAAGCCAAGCCCTCAAATGCACGTTTACGCTCGTCAGAGGTGCTTTCGCCAGTTAGAACACAAACGGAAATTCCAAAGCGCCCAAGCGCTTCTTGCAAGTGGTGGGCTTGGTCGGCAATTAGTGCACGAAGCGGGTAAACAAACAAGCTTGCTTGCTTGCGCAAAAGCGCCAACAGCGTTGCGTGAACCTGAAACGTTAGCGACTTGCCACGCCCTGTTACCATAACGCCCAAGACCGATTTATTAGCAGCAAGCGCATCGAGTATGCGCCGCTGCGTGCTGTGCAGCTTGCCTTGCCCAATAAATGCGCTAACAATTTCGCTTTCCAATTCACTTGGGTTTTGAAGTGCCCTAACTTCCCACTTCTTGCGTGCATCAGTTGCACTAGCCTCGCTGCTGTTTTCTTGAACATTCCCACTTTGCCCTGCAACTGTGCTTTCGCCTTCTGCGCATGCATTATAAAGCCCCTGCATAAATGCCACATCGCTTGGGTTTAGGCAAGCAAGAAGGCCTTCGCATGCGCGCGCAGGCTCAATGGTTTTAAGCATTGCCTTTACATTTTTGCAACCCCGCCATTCATCAATTTCAAGCTTAAATGTTGCGTTAACAACGCAATGCGTTTGCAAAAGTTCATCAATGTTTTCGCAGTTAAACTTAATAGCGGAAAGTTCACTAACACCGTTCGACAAAATGCATGACAGGTGGTTTTTTGAGCTGCCAACGGCACGACTTGTTGCAACCGTTACATTTTTTGCAGCATACACAGGCTCTTTGTTTTCCTGACCAAACGGCTCCAACGCCTGTAATTGCACCACGTTTGGAAGCGTAAGTTCGCCTAGGTTAACAAAACCGTCTATTACAACAGGCGGGTGAAAATCACTTTCGCTAAGGCGCGACATGTAACTGCCCAGCATTTGCGTAAACTGCGGCAGCTTTTCAGCTGGCAGCGTAACCCCAACAGCACTTTGATGCCCACCATAGCGCGTGAGAATTTCCTTGCAGCCATCAACAGCCTCAAACAAATTCACATTGCCAACGCTTCTGCCCGAGCCACAAGCCATGCCATCTTCAATTGTAAACAGCAAGCTTGGCACGCCGTACTTGCCTGAAATGCGGTTTGCAACAATACCTTTCACACCCTCATGCCAGCCCTCACCAGCCAAAACAAGCACACGGGTTTCGGGGGTGTAAACCTGCTCTGCCTGCGCGCTTGCAATTTCTGAAAGCTCAGCTTCCTTTGCACGACGCAAATCGTTCAGCTGCTCAATTTGCTTGGCAAGCTCTTCGCATTGTGCAGGGTCGTCGCATAGCATAAGGTTTAGGGCAAGCATGGAATCGCCCATGCGACCAGCGGCGTTTATGCGCGGCGACAGCGAAAAGCTAAGGTTAGATGCGGTAGTGGTTTTGCTGTCGTAGCCGCTAGTTTTCAAAAGAGCTGCAATTGCAGGGCGCGGCTCATCGTTAATTTTTTTTATGCCCTCAGAAACTAGCGCGCGGTTTTCGCCCTTCATGGGCATTAAGTCGGCAACGGTGCCAAGCGTTGCAAAATCTATGTATTCGCGCCACAAATGCGGCTTGCCAAAGCGCGCGCCAAGCACTTGCACAAGCTTAAGCGCAACGCCCACACCAGCCAAAATGGCGCTTGTGCTTTCAGGCTTTAGCTTTGGGTTTGCAACAGGCACTTCTGGCACTAAACCCGAAGGCTCGTGGTGGTCGGTAACAGCGCAGATGATGCCATGCTTTTGAAGCGTAACAATTTCTTCCCTGCTTGAAATACCACAGTCAACAGTTACCAAAACGTCGGGAGGGGTTTGCAGCACACGCTCAATTGCGGCATCGGTTATGCCATAGCCCTCGGTGTTTCTATGCGGAATGAACGGGGTAATTTTCGCAGCACCTAGCACACGCAACGCGCGCACCAACACGCAAGTTGCCGAAATGCCATCAACGTCAAAATCGCCAAACACCATAATGTGGCTTTGCTGCTTTATTGCAGCTTGCAAAACGTCTGCGACATCTGAAATACCATCAATTTCGTAAGGATTTACCCAGTCGCGTTCAAGCGACGGGGTTAAAAAATGCTTGGCAGCCCCAACAGTTGTAATGCCACGCGAAACTAAAGTAGCAGCAATGAAGCGCGGCATGCGCAACTGCTGCATTAACAATTTAACTGCACTAGGGCTTGCCTGCTTAACACTAAATTTTGCAGACATAAAAAACCTTCAATACTCAACAACCTTTTCTCACGTGCAATTGTTGCATAAAGTTTTACGCTGCAAAAAAA
>CAYVDR010000105.1:0-5771 GCA_964450625.1 uncultured Senegalimassilia sp. | reverse complement strand
TTGAGCTTGCGGGCGTGGTTGAATTTTTAGAGCAAGCGCAGGAATTTGCAAGCAAAGTTTCGGGCAGGCTTGAGCTTTTAATTATCCACGACCAAATTATTGCAAACAGCCTGCGCAATTGTTTGCTTGAACAGCTTAAACAGTGCGGCGTTCAAGAACAAGTGCAAATTAGAATTGCATCATTTTTTGGCATAGATGCTGAATTTGCTCAAAGTGGTGATTTTTGCATAAAAGACGAAGCTTGTCTCATAAGCTACGTTAAACAACACCCAAGCGTTGCAATTGCAGCCGATGGTATGCTCGCAAACATCCCTGAGGTTAAGCCACATTTGTGCTGGCAAATTAAGCATTGGGCTGTTTCAAGTTCTGCGGGGGAAAGTGGCTAAGTTGGTGCTATACTCTGGTAAAATCCACTTTTTGTTGGGCATGTTTGTTTAATAGTTTAGCTGTTATTTTTGTTGTTTATTATTAGTTTTGGGTTGGTTAAATGGCACGAAAAAACAAAGTTATAAATGTTAAGAAGAACAGGTCGCGTTCTGTAAACGTTAGGAATAATCGCTCGCTTAATATACGTGCTATATCAACTGAGCAGAAGAGTAATAAAGGCGACCGCGATACAATTCGCATTGTTATTCGCGACGCAAAGGCGCCAGTTTTTGCGCGTGTGCTGCAAGGGTTTATGCGCGTTGTTTGTATTGCCATGCTTTTAGCTGTAGCAGCACTTGGTGTGCCAAGGTTGTTTGGCATTTACGAATTCAATGTGCTAACAGGCTCAATGACACCAACGTACCCAGTTGGCACGCTAGTTTTTGTGCAACCAAAGGAGCCTGCTTCCATTCGCATTGGCGAGGTTGTAACCGTTGTTGCTAACCAGCAATTAGAGCTTATTACCCACCGTGTTACAGCAAACAATTATGATGATAAAACAATTGTCACAAAAGGTGATGCCAACAATTCAGAAGATGCCCCTTCGCGTTATGAGAACGTGGTTGGCGTTGTTTGCTTTTCCGTACCTGAAATTGGCGGAACGGTTGAATACTTCACCAACACAGACCAAGGGCGAATTTTTGGTGTGGGCATATTAGCTGCAATTTTGGCATTAACCGTTTTGTCTGAGACGTTATGCTCTGTTTTAGCGAAAGAAAAAGCAAGCCTTGCTAATGCAAAAAACTTAACTGGAACGAACACCGAAGGCAACCAAGATAAGAATGCGAAAAATGAGAGTAGCAATCAAAACAGCAATAGGTCTAGCAATAGAAAAACTAAACAGAAACGTTCGAAGAAGAAGAGCTAGTTTTTAGCACTTTGGTTAATCATGACATGCAGTTTAAGTAAAGCAGACTTAAGGCAGGAATTTAAAAAAAGGCGCAAGCAACTTTCTGCTGCCGAGCGTAAAAGGCAAAATAAAGAAATTTCTAAATGCTTATTTGCTTTGCTGAGCAGCCTTAATGCATCGGCTTTGTTTGTATATGTGTCATATGGCTGTGAAGTTGACACGCTTCAAATTATAAATACTGCATTTACAATGGGGTTAAAAGTTGCCACACCTCGCTGTAACCCTAAAACTAGCACAATGCAGTTTTTTGAAATTGCCAGCATGAATGATTTAGTCTGCGGCTTTCACAACATTTTGGAACCAGCGCCACACATTGTTGACCCATTTAAATCAAACAATAATTCTGTTTGCATTGTCCCTGGCGTTGCATTTAATGTTTCTGGCACACGAATTGGCTACGGTGGTGGTTATTACGATCGCTTTCTTGCTAGCTTTAAAGGAAAAACTGTTGGTCTTGCATATGACTGCCAAGTAAGCAAGCAACCACTTCCTACGGAACAACACGACCAAAAACTAAATTATTTGATTACACCGCATGGCGCTCTTAAGTGCTAGTGCTAAGGTAAATGCAGGGCATAAGTTGAAGTGCACCATAAAGGGGCACAAAGGGGCACCTCTATTAAAAGCGAACGCTATATTTTTGCTTTTTGCTGCGTGCGTACGTGCGAATGTGCAATTTATTTCTGTTTGTAGCTTTCCAAGAAACTTGCAAGGTCTTGCATTGCGCGCTTAAGCACTTCCATTCTTGGTAGGTACACAACACGGAAATGGTCAGGTTCTTTCCAATTAAAACCGCTGCCAGGCACAAGCAGAATTTTCTTTTCGTGCAGCAAGTCAAGTGCAAACTGTTCGTCGTTTGTAATGTTAAAGCGCTCCGTGTCAAGCTTCGGGAAAATGTAGAAACCACCGTGCGGTTTCGTAGCACTTACGCCAGGTATTGCATTTAGCGCTTCGTAGACATATTCGCGTTGCTCATACACTCTGCCACCTGGCACAATGTAGTCGTTTACGCTTTGGTGGCCCCAAAGGGCAGTTTGCACAATGGATTGCGCTGGCACATTCGAGCAAAGGCGCATGTTAGACAGCATGTTTATGCCTAAAATTAAATCCTTCGCACAGTCTTTATTGCCCGACAAAACCATCCAGCCAATGCGGTAGCCAGCAATCATGTGTGATTTTGACAAGCCGCTAAATGTAACGCAAAACAAATCGGGGGCTAAGGACGCTATGGATGTGTGCTCAATGCCGTCCATGACAAGCCTGTCGTAAATTTCATCTGAGAATATTATTAGCTCGTGCTTGCGGGCAATATCAACAATTTTTTGCAACACGTCTTTAGGATATACAGAACCCGTTGGGTTGTTTGGGTTAATAATCACAATGGCTTTTGTTTTGGGGGTAATTTTTGATTCAATGTCTTCAATGTCGGGGTACCATTCTGCTTGTTCATCGCATATATAGTGCACAACATTTCCGCCTGCTAGTGTGCCCGAAGCAGTCCACAGAGGGTAATCGGGGCTTGGTATTAAAATTTCGTCGCCTGGGTTTAGCAGAGCTTGCATGCACAGCGTAATAAGCTCGCTTGCGCCATTGCCCGTGTAAATTCCATCCATCGAAACATTAGGAATGCCTTTAATTTGTGCATATTGCATAATGGCTTTTCTGGCGCTGAACAGCCCTTTTGAATTGCTGTAGCCCTCGCATTGTGGCAGTTGGCTTGCCATGTCGTGTACAACTTCATCTGGCGTGCGAAAGCCAAACGGGGCGGGGTTTCCAATGTTTAGCTTTAAAATTCTAACGCCCTGCGCTTCCATTCGCGCAGCTTCGTCTACTACAGGCCCGCGTACATCGTATAAAACGTTATCTAGCTTTGAAGATTTTTTAAACTGGCGCATTTTATGTGACCCCTTTATTATTTATTGGTTTTGCTTGCTTGCTTTGTTATTGCTTCATATGTTGAGTTTGTATTTTACATTTTTGCCATCAAAGTGCGCAAAGAAGCAGAAATTTATGCGATTTCAGCACCAGGGGTAAAAATTACCAACAAATTATTTTCACTTTACACACATTTTACAAAGCGCATTTACTATTCTTTTTTGCTGCGGTACGCGTGTGCTTTTAGCCGTGCGGTTACTGTTGTAAGTTACCATAAAATTGCTTGAGAAAGGTTGCGAGCATGGATCCAGCAAGTCTGGTTATTGTAGGTTTGGTAATTGTGGTTGCTTTAACGTTTGATTTCACAAACGGTTTTCACGACACCGCAAACGCCATGGCAACATCAATTGCCACAGGCGCGCTTAAGCCAAAAACAGCTGTTATTGCAGCTGGCACGCTTAATTTGGTTGGCGCGTTTTTATCCACTGAAGTTGCGAAAACAATTTCGGGTGGGCTTATTAACGAGCAAGTTGTAACAATTGCTCCTGAGTTCATTTTGGCAGGGCTTATAGGTGCCATAATTTGGAACTTGGTAACGTGGCTTGTTGGCTTGCCCTCGTCTTCTTCACACGCATTGTTTGGCGGCTTGGTTGGTGCAGTTATTGTTGGTGCTGGCACGCAAGGCGTAAACTTTGGTGCAGTGCTAACGAAAATTTTAATACCTGCACTTGTGTCCCCTGTTGTTGCAGGGCTTGCAGCGTTTTGTGCAGTGAAGTTAATCTATTTAATTGTAAAGCGCATGTCTAATTCCGAAGTTGAACGCGGCTTTAAGCACGGCCAAACCGTAACAGCTTGTTTGGTTGCGCTTTCTCATGGCACAAACGATGCTCAAAAAACAATGGGCATAATCACCCTTACATTAATTTCTGTTGGGCTTCAGCCTTCAGGCTCAGGCCCTGAACTTTGGGTTGTTGCAATTTGCGGTCTTGCAATTGCAGCTGGCACATACATGGGCGGCTGGCGTGTTATTCGCACACTTGGCAAAGGCTTAACAGAAATCACCACGCCACAAGGCTTTGCAGCCGAGGCAGCCTCTGCCACAACAATCTTGGTTTCATCGCACTTGGGTTTTGCCCTTTCAACAACGCAGGTTTGCTCGGGCTCTATCATCGGCACAGGGCTTGGCAAGCGCGGCAATAAAGTAAACTGGAGTGTTGCAGCGCGAATGTTAATTGCGTGGTTAATAACATTTCCATGCGCAGGCATTGTTGCAGCGCTTGCATGCGGGTTGGCAAAAACAGGGCTTTGGGGCACAATTGCCACAGTGGCACTTGGCATATGCGCCGCACTGGTAATTTTCGCGCTCTCAAAGCGCAATCCAGTTACAAGCAACAACGTCAACGACAGCAACAAAGTTAGCATTGGTCAGCGCAAAGTGCCATTGCAAGTTTTACGTAAATCTCGCAGGAAAGAGGCTAACGCATGATTTCTAGTGAATTAATAAGTTTTGCAGCAGTTTTAGTAGTTTCAATTTGCGTAGCATGCTCGGTTAGCGTTTTATATGCATTCGGCTTGCGCATGTGGGCAAACGGCATGCTTGATACAAAGGGCAATGCACACCTTTTGCATCGCATAGGCTCGGTTGTTTGCTTTTGCGGCTGTGTTGCAATCATTCTTTTTGCCCTGTGGCTAATGATTCCACTTTTCCATTAATTTTTGTGTAACAAATCATTCGCGCATCTGTAAACATTACGAAACATTTAAAAAGTATTCTATAATTACCAAAACGTAATTAAGCGAAAGGATGCGCGAATGTCTAAGATTCCAGAAATTTATGGCTCGGTAGTTTTTAACGAGCACACAATGCAGGAACGTTTGCCCAAGGCTACTTTTAAAAGCCTTATGCAAACAATAAAGGAGGCGAAGCCTCTTGACATTGATGTTGCAAATGTTGTAGCACATGCAATGAAGGAATGGGCAATTGAGAAAGGCGCAACGCATTACACCCACTGGTTTCAGCCACTTTCTGGTATCACAAGCGAAAAGCATGACAGTTTCTTAGACCCAACTGGCGACGGTCGTGCTATTATGAGCTTCAGTGGCAAGGAGCTTATTCAAGGTGAACCTGATGCATCAAGCTTTCCATCTGGCGGGCTTCGTGCAACGTTTGAAGCACGTGGCTACACCGCTTGGGACCCAACAAGCTATGCGTTCATTAAAGATGAAGTGCTGTGCATTCCAACAGCATTTTGCAGCTACACTGGCGAGGCGCTTGATAAAAAAACGCCGCTGCTTCGTTCCATGAGCGCAATTGACAAGGAAGCTAAACGTGTTTTGGCGTTGTTTGGTGAATATGTTGACACTGTTGTTACAACGGTAGGTGCTGAACAGGAATATTTCCTTGTGTCTGAGAAGGACTATGCGGCACGCACCGACCTAATTATGACAGGCCGCACGTTGTTTGGCTACGCACCGCTTAAAGGCCAGGAACTTGAGGAACATTATTTTGGCGCCATTCGCCCATCGGTTAACGAGTTCATGAAAGAACTTGACGATGAGC
>CAYVDR010000104.1:0-5806 GCA_964450625.1 uncultured Senegalimassilia sp. | reverse complement strand
GAAAGGTTAAGTTTATGTCACTTTCAATTTCTAATAAGCTAATAACAAACATAGATGATTGCATTGGCAAACCCCTTTTAACATACGTTTTTTACCCATCTGACGAGTCAACAAGGTGTTTCGCCTACCCGCAATTTTTATACGACGATGATAAAAATGAAATTGTTTCCATTTCCAGTAAAGATGCATTTCCTGAAGAGGGGGG
The DNA here is from genome assembly GCA_964450625.1 of uncultured Senegalimassilia sp. Taxonomy (GTDB): domain Bacteria; phylum Actinomycetota; class Coriobacteriia; order Coriobacteriales; family Eggerthellaceae; genus Senegalimassilia. The sequence goes on along the minus strand of CAYVDR010000104.1, from coordinate 5,601 downwards.
TTTATCTGTTGGTATTGGCACAAAAAATTCAATAACAAATTCCAAGGAACTTCAAAATAGATATGGTGACATCGTGCTTATGACCATAAATGAAGTTCCACAATCTAACATTAATTATGGGAAGGAATATGGGAAAGGAAAAGACAAAGATAGGCATAAATATCATACTTCAATTCTCCCAGGTAAAGTGAAAGGTTCATATGCTCACTTTCAGACCATTAGCAGGCACAGTTTATCTTTTCAATTATTCCAAGTGCTTAATGTTGAAGAGAGGCTTAATTTTTCAAAACCTGCTGAATTGTGGTCAGTGCACATGTACGAAGGCGATGTTTTACCGTTAACGCATCTTGTTCTTTTGGAGCAAGAAAGTGAAGCAAATCAAAAGTTCATCGGGCCTTTTCAATGTTCGAAAGCAGCAGAAGCATCTCAAGAAATCAAGTTGCAAGCTTCTGCTACAGAGCCATACTCTTGCTATATTGCACCAATAAATTCCAGTTCTGTGAAACAAGAACTTGAAATAACAAGCGAGCACGGTGATGTAATTGCTAAATTTGTATTAGCAGATGAATTTCAGCTGCTGTTTGAGAGCTCTAAACAAAAAATTGATTGCGTCAGTAACGAAGAATTGTTTACTGCTATAGGCAGAATTGCAAAAGAAGCTGACGGTTATTCCAAAACGCAAACACGAAAGTTAAAGCAAGCCATTAGAACGTGTCAAAATGTTCAATTAGACATTCAATTAACAGATGCGCGACGCAAACAGATGGAAAATTTGCTTAGTACACTTGAATATTGGCGGAAATTACCAAGCGAAACGCAACGCATTGCATTTAACAATGCAGAACCCACCGAATTGGCTGACTTTGTTTTAAATAATGAGGAAGTTTTTGATGGGTTTTATGAAAAAGCAGCACAGGCTAGCGGAATTCAAAGTAATGTAGACGCAATAGAAGCTGAGTCGCGCCTTCGCATTGATGATGCTACTGCGGCAGTGAATCTCGCAGAAAAGGAAAAGGAGCTAGCGCTAAAGCAGCTTGAAGACCTAAAACAAAAAGCTAGTGAAGAGCGCAAAAAACTTGAAGTGGAAATTGAGGAGCAAAACAAAGCGGCAACGCAAGAAAAAAAGCAGCTTGAGCAAGACATTGAAAAGCTTACAAGCAGCAAGCAAAAGCTTGAAAGCGATAATGCTTTAATAGAAGAGCAAATCAACAGCAAAATAAATGACATGTCCGATGAGCTGTTTGTATCGGGTAAAATAATTGAAAGTGAACTCATAAAAAAACTTGTGTCTTCACTAAGCGACAACAACTCAGCCGCAAACAGTGCTGCATTAGATACCAAAACAGCAAGTGTACCAGACGTTAACAATTCCATCTCCGAAGAAGAGCTTATTGGGCAGCTGTGCGCAAACGTTTCTGAACTTGGTGGCAGAGACCTTGAGCTCAACGATGTTGTTAACCTTATGATTTGCTTAACGCAAGGCTACATTTTAACGCTCGCCGGGCTTCCTGGCACTGGTAAAACATCGTTGGTGTCAATTTTGGCAGGTTGTTTGGGGCTTCAAAATTGCAACCGTTTTGCTGAAGTTTCAGTTGAGCGCGGCTGGACATCGTATAAAGATTTCATTGGCTATTACAACCCGCTTACTAAAACAATGGAAAAATCTAACCCCGATGTTTTTGATGCGTTTGAAATGTTGAATGGGGAAGTGGACGCTAATGTGAAGCTTAGCGAAACTGCACCGTATTTTGTTTTATTAGATGAGGCAAACTTAAGTTCAATAGAGCATTATTGGTCGCCATTTTTAAAGGAATGTGACAGCTTTCAGAACAGAAATACCAGCATCTCGCTTGGTGGTGTAAACAGCATGTCTTTGCCATCTTATTTGCGTTTCATTGCAACCGTTAACTTTGACCACACAACTGAAGAGCTTTCACCACGCTTTCTGGACAGAAGTTGGGTTATAACGCTTCAGGCTAATGAACTTGATTTTCAATTTGATAGTGCCGCGTCTAACGAGCCTGATTATGAAAAGGTTCCTGTATACTCAGTAGAAAAATTGCAACAGGTCTTTGGAACTTCAAAAAATAAAAAAATCACCAGCAAACTTGACGACAAATACCATGAGTTGCTTGGCATTTGTGAAAAGCATAGCTTTTCCGTAAGCCCACGAAGTCAAAAAATGATGTATAACTTTATATCCACGGCTCAACGCCTAATGAGTTGCAGCAGTAAAGACACTGAATATGCCCCCGTTGATTATGCTTTCGCACAAAAAGTTCTTCCGCAAATTTCTGGAGCAGAAGAGCAAGTTGAAGGGCTTTTAGATAGTTTGTCGATGGTAAGTGGGCTTCCAACAACGAAAGAAAGAGTTAACCACATGCTTGAGGCGGGTCGCGACAGTGGCTTCTACCAGTACTTTGCATAAACATAAGGCGCAATTTAAATTGCGCCTTCTTGACATAACTTCAAAGACATCGTGCACATTTGCTCTTAACGAAAAAAAACCACGTCAAAGCGGTCAGTTTTTTAGTCATGAGGGCATAGTGCATGAAGGCCATTGTTACGAACTGCAATTGCTTAGCAGTGAAGATATTGGTTTAAACAATGTTTCCTTAAGCGTCAATGACAGTAAGCCAACAGGGTTTAGTGCCGAGGTAAGCAAACCTAGCACTACTAGCCAGGGTGGTTCGAATTTTTGCTGCTACAACTTGGTTTGTAGCGACTACAATAACCCTTTGCAGCTGTTTAAAATGACGTATGGTTTTGCAACGGTTGAGGTATTTTTACACACCCGTTCAAGCGGCATTATTAGGCTTTCGACAAAAGAAATTGCATGTGCATGTCACGATGAAGGTCAAAAAGAAATAATTTCTAAAATGCTAGACGAACTTACGGCCGACGATGCGTCAATTGCAATGAAATGGATGCTTGACGCGCGCCATTCATATAACGAAGAAGTGGCTTTAAACGAGGTTAAAAACGTTGTTGATAGTTCCCAAAGTTTGCGTTCATACTTGCAGCTTTGCAAAAACACCATTAGTGTTTTTGTGCATCATATGGCCTTTTTTCAAACGCGTCCGTTTAATAAATTAATGCAAAGGCCGCAAATTGTAAAAGCAAGTGCTGTTAGGCATGTTGGCAGAGGCGAGCTTGAATGGCTTTCCAAAAATTCTCAGGTTTTTTACGAGGTGTCGCAAGGCACAGATTTTAAGTTCAATGGCAAGCATTACATGCCATCACGCATTAGCACAAACAAGGCTTACCGCAGCTTTGACATTTCAGAAAACCGCTCCGTTCTTTCTTTTGCGAACTATGTTTGCAAGCGTTTAGGCTACATTGTTCAAAAGGTTGAAGGCTATATTAATGAACTTTACAAAGTGCGTGAAAATTTAAAAGTGCTTAATGCTCAAAATGCTATTTTGCCATCGCTGCTTGTTATTGATGCCTTGTTAAAAAAGGAAGAGGAACTTTTTTGCCAGGCACAAGACTTTAAACGGAGCGCCATTAGGGTGTTTCGGTCGTATGAAGTTGCACTTCAAGGGGCTTGCGTGTTGAAATACAAACTTCCAAAGCGCAGTAAAATTTTCCAAGAAGTTCTTCCCTATGCTGATATTTATGGTGAAATGGTCAAATGGGAACAGTATGGCAACTTTGACATGTTAAGGGACGGGCTTGTGCTCAGCACTTGGCGCATTGATAAGCTGTATGAATATTACGCTCTGTTTAAGCTTCTTGAACAGTTTGCCTTTGTTGGGTTTAAGCCCGACTATGCTTCTGAACAGCCAATGCGCATGGTAAAGTACGCCCCTAATCATTGCGAGTACTATGAAAATGAAAAGCAAGTTTGCAATTTTTATGCGCTGTGCCGTGGCAGTGCTGAGCGCATCCGCCTGTTTTATGAGCCAGTTATTTATGGCAGTGGCAAAACGGAAAACGGTGTGGATTTGTACAGAACTACAAAAACCCCCGAGGGTGCTGATTCATACTGGACGCCCGATTATTACATTTACTACCAAAGTTCCTTGGGTACAAAGCGTTTCATTTTGGATGCAAAATTTAAGCACCCACACGCAGCTTTTGAAGGCACAAATGAAGTGAGTGAACAAGAAAGAACAGAGTTTAATAATTGTTTGCAAAAGTATAAATTGCAAACGCTGTCATGTGATTTTAAACCCATAGATGCTATGTGGCTTTTATGCGGAAGAGCTGTTAAAAAAGAAATTCACCCATGGCAAAATTCAAGCTGGGTGCAACAGTGCATGGAAAACAATGCTACTAACAGCACAAACGATGGTTCTTCTGTTGCAAATGCTTTTTGTTTTGCGCCTGATGGCGTTGCAAGTGTGGCGCCTGGCGCAAATGAGCTAGCAACTTTATTTACTTACCTTGGCGTTGATGCCTCGGGCAACAATGCAAGTAGCAAACAAAGTGCTAAAATGGCAATACAGCAAAAGTAAATTGTTACCGTAAGGCAGCAGCATAACAAACTTGCACAACACAAAAATTTTTTTGTCATAGAAAGGCGTTAAGTTAAAAATGGTTAATGAAAAAATGCAAGCTTTAGGCGATGAACCAAGTGCAATTCGCGAGCTTTTTGCTTATGGACTTGCTCGCAAAGCAAAAATTGGCGAAGATGCTGTGTTTGACTACAGTCTTGGCAACCCAAGTGTTCCACCACCAGAAAAGCTAACAAACACTTTAAAGGGCTTACTGGAAATGTCGCCCGTGGAACTTCATTCCTATTCGCCTTCCGCTGGTGTGCCAAGCGTGCGCGAAGCCATTGCTAAAAACATTAGCAACCGCTTTGGCATTAGTGCAAGTGCAAGCCATGTGTACATGACAGCTGGCGCGTCTGCAAGTGTGTCAATTAGTGTGGGAGCAATTGCAAGCCCAGGTAGCGAAATAATAGTGCCCACACCTTATTTCCCAGAATATAAAGTTTGGGTTGAAAACGCGGGTTGCAAAATTGTTGAAGTGCCTGTTGAGATGCCAAGTTTTCAGCTGGATGTTAAGGCTATTGCAAATGCTGTTACACGCAAAACTGCTGCAGTTATTATTAACTCGCCAAACAACCCCGTGGGCACTGTTTACACCTGCGCAAACCTTGAAGCGCTAGCTGTTGCACTGCGCGCGAAGGAACAAGAAGTGGGTCATGCAATATACATCATAAGCGATGAGCCCTACCGCGAGCTTACCTATGGCGCTAAAGTGCCTTACGTGCCCTGCATTTATGCGCGGACGCTTGTGTGCTATTCGTATTCAAAGGCGCTAAGCTTGCCAGGCGAGCGCATAGGCTACATTTATGTCTCTGACTTAATGGAAGGGGCTGAAGCTGACAAAATTTTTGCAGCTGTTTGTGGTGCGGGACGTGCGCTTGGTTATACGTGTGCGCCAGTGCTGTTTCAGCGCGCTGTTGCCGAATGCGCAAATGAGCCAGCTAATGTTGCAGCGTATGCCAAAAACCGTGAAATATTAACCAGCGCACTTGACAGGCTTGGCTATGAATACGTAGCCCCCGATGGTGCGTTTTATTTGTGGGTGCGCGCGCTTGAGGCGGATGCAAATGCATTCAGCGAACGCGCAAAAGGCTTTGAGCTT
>CAYVDR010000103.1:0-5836 GCA_964450625.1 uncultured Senegalimassilia sp. | reverse complement strand
TTCGTAAGCCTTCATTAGCTCACCTCCTTTGGACTTAACGGCCTTGGCAAATGTGTAAACACTTAAGCTCAAGGCAGGAACTTTGCGCATACATATTAACAGCGCAAACCCGCCCAGTACAGTTATTACACAAAACTGCAAAACCATTGCACTTTTTGCCACCATAACAGCACCCGTACAAGGAAAATGAATGCTTTAGCCTTTTTAATTCATTTACCTTGAAACCGCACTTGTAATAATAGTTGGTCACTTTTGCTAAAACCTTGCAAAAAGCTTGCCAAAACCTTGCAAGGTGCACGTTAGGCTGCATACAATAGAACGCAAGTGCGTTGTTGTTTTTTTGAGCGCAAGCAAATGAGGCAGCGGCTTGTTTGCTTTGGGGTGAAGCGTTACATGTAATTGAAGCTTAGTGCTTTAAGTGCCTGCTAAACGCTTCTTTTTAGCTTTTTCTTTTTCGGTTTCTTTTTCGATTTGCAGTTTATCTTTGCCGCTTAAAGACATAACAACAGCCTTACCTAAAATGCGTTTATCCAGTTTACTAAAGCGCATTTTGTCACCTAAGAATGTAAGGTGTTTCACTGCACCATCTTGCTTTTTAATGTAGTCGATTGCATGTGAAACGCTGTCAAGGTTTTGAGTGTCTTCAAGCAAAAATGCCGAATTTGTTTTGCCAGCATAAGCTGCAGCAGCAAGCGCGTCGTGTGGGTTGCCAACGGAAGTTACAATTAAGCAGCTGATGTCCACCGTGTCAAAGCCTGCACGCTTTGTTGTGATTGTGCTGTTAATAAGCTCGTTGGCATGGTAAGGCCCATTGCCACAAACGCGTTCGCAACGTATGTTTTGCCGCTCGCACTTTGCAAGAAAAGCATCAGGGATGTGTGCATCGCCACCTAAAACAAGCAGATAATCAAACATGCCCGATGTTAGAACTTCCTCTGTTTTAGCATCGACGCGACCAATTTCTGGAACAAAGAAAACAGGCACATGCTTTTGATACATGTAAGGCGAAAACGAAATTAAATCGCCCGTGCAGCCGTCATAAGTGATAATTGCCGTTTTAGCCCAGGTGGGTGCTGCTTGCGTGATGCTTTTGCGCTTTTGCGGGTTTTCCATCACATAGTTGTAAATGTTAATTGCAACCTCATTTGGTGTTGCACCATCAATGCGGTTGACTTGAGCTTCAGGAAACACGCTGCCAAGGGTTTGTTCCACGCTTGTGTGCACGTGTTCTGTACTGCCAATAATAATGACACGAGATGGGTCAAGGTGAAACATTTCACTTGCGGTTTCGCTGGGCAAATCGTCTGCGCGCGTTAACAGAACCGGAGCGTCTAAAATGCCCGAAAGCCCTGCTGTTGCCAGGCAATGGGAGTGCAGTTCGCCCGGGGCAAGAATAACTGTGCCGCCTTCTTTGTATTTGCAACGTTGAGCAAGCTTTACAGCTGTGCTAAAGCGCGATTCACCAGAAACTGCATTGCAAACACTTTCGGGAACATAAACCTTTTCATGCAGCAGCTCAAACACGCGTTTTTCCGATTCTTCGCTGCCAATGTGCCCGCCTAAAACGCGGTAGGAATTGCAGACATCAGACGCTTTACCAGCCATTCTAACGTGACCTTTTTCAATCCAGATTGCTTTATTGCACAAGCGTTCAATTTGGTCGTTGTCGTGAGACACAATTAAAACGGTAACACCATAGTCTTTAATTAGCTTCGAGATGCGCCGTTCACATTTTTGTTGGAACATAAAGTCGCCAACGGAAAGCACTTCGTCAACAATAAGAATTTCAGGCACAATAACAGTGGCAATTGCAAAAGCAATGCGCGCCACCATGCCCGACGAGTAATTTTTCATTGGCATGTCAAGGAAGTTAGACACTTCGGCAAAATCAACAATTTCGTCGAAGTGCTTGTCAATAAACTTGCGTGAATAGCCCAAAAGCGCACCGTTTAAGTACACATTTTCACGGGCTGTAAGTTCCATGTCAAAACCAGCGCCAAGCTCAATTAGCGGCGCAATTTTGCCATGGATTGCGCAAGTGCCATGTGTTGGATCCAAAACGCCAGCGATAATTTTTAGCATCGTGGACTTACCCGAGCCGTTTGTGCCCAAAATGCCAAAAACATCACCACGCTTTACCGTGAAAGAAACATTGTCGAGCGCACGAAATTCTTTAAAGATAAGCTCGCGTTTTGCAAGGGCAATTGCATATTCTTTTAAGCTGTTTAGCTGCTGGTTTGCAATGTTGAATATCATTGACACATTGCTTACCTCAACCATCACAGGCTTAAATTCGTCAATTTCTTTTTCACCTTTTTTGCTTTTACGCTGCGGTGCATAAAGTGGGGAAGTTATAACATTCTCTGGCATATTGACCGCCTAAACGTAGAGGATAAACTTTTTCTCCATGCGCTTGAACACGAAGAAACCAACAAGGAATGTAATGAACGCAATTCCAAGACAAATTAAGTTTTCGCGCCCCCCTGGCCACACGCCATACATGGCGATGTCGCGGAAATAGTTGACGTAGTGAAACATGGGGTTAAACACTTCGGCTTTTTGCATCCAGTCGGGCAGCAGGGTAACGGGGTAAAACAGCGGTGTTGCGTACGTCCATGCTGTAATTACAACGCCCCATAAGTGGCAAACGTCGCGGAAGAACACGGCAAGTGCGCTTAAGAGCATGCCAAGCCCTGCACAAAACAGCAACATGTAAATTAGCAGAAGCGGCAGCGCGAACAAATAAATTGTTGGCGGAATTTGAAACACCACCATTACAATTATTACAGCAATTAACGAAATGGCAAAATTCACAAGCTGAAACAGCACTTTTTCAAGCGGGAAAATCATTTTTGATATGCGAATTTTTTTAATTAGTGGCCCAGAGGAAAGAATGGATGACATGGCCTCTGTTGTGGAATCGCTCATAAGCTGAAACAGCACGTTGCCCAAAATTAAGTACATTGGAAAGTTTGGAATGTCGCCAAATTTCAGCACGTTTGTAAACACCGCAGCCAAAACAAGCATCATTAACAGCGGGTTTAAAACTGACCATAAAACGCCAAGCACGCTGCGGCGGTATTTTAACTTGAAATCTTTCCCAACAAGCGAAACGATTGTAAACCAGTTGCGCATAAGCCCATGGTTTGCAACAGCTTTTGAAGTTTTGCTAACCGCCTTTTTGCCAAGTTCTTTAGCGTTTGAGTTCTTGGAGTTGCTAGCCTTGGTTTGCTGTTGAGCGCCTTCTTTTGCAGCGTTTGTAGCATTATCGTTAGCTTCGCATTGCACTTTTTCGCTTGCAAGTTGATTGTTTTCTTCAACATTTGTGGGCATTGTTTTCTCTTTCGTGTTAGGCATAATATGCACCAAGTTTTTCTTTAAGCTGCACTAAAGCCAACCCCCTGTGCGAAATTGCATTTTTTTCACTTGCGCTAATTTGCGCCATTGAGCAGGTGTAATTAAACTTTTCAGGCAAAAAAAGCGGGTCGTAACCAAAGCCGTTTTCACCTTTTGGTTCGCTGGCAATTATACCTTTAACTTCACCTGTTGCATGAATTTCATTAACCTGTGGCATTAAAAACACTAGCTGGCACACGAAGCGCGCCTTGCGGTTTTTGGCTGTTTTGCCTGCTAGTTCGCGCAAAAGCTTAGCATTGTTTTGGGCATCCGTTGCGTTTTCGCCTGCATAGCGTGCAGACATAACACCTGGGTTTCCACCTAGGCTTTCAACTTCCAAGCCTGAATCGTCGGCGAGAAAGCACGTGGTTTCTAGCTTTTCAGGAAAGTTGCCAACAGCCCGCTCAAATGCGGCTTTTGCACCGTATGCTTTTATTTTTGCATTGCCCAAAAAGTCGGGTGCATTTTCTTCTGGGTTGCTTTCAATGCCAGCTTCGCGAAGAGACATAAATTTAAGCTGGGGAAACGAAAGCACGCTTTTAATTTCGTCAACTTTATGTTTGTTGTTGCTTGCAATAATTACAGTTTGCATACAAAACCCTTACCAGTGGCTTACCACGCAGTCGCCTTCTTGAACTAAGTCGTACAGCGTTTGAGCTTTAGCAGGTGGCAAATTCACGCAGCCGTGGCTTCCGTAGCCGTCGGCATACATTGTGCCACCAAAACTTGGCTGCCAGTCGGCATCGTGCAAGCCAATTGCATTGCCGTCGAAAGGCATCCAGTATTGAACGGTGCTGGTATAAATTTTTTGCCCATTTTCATAGCCCTCAAGCTTGCTGGGGCTTTTCTTTTGGTTAATCCAGTAAACGCCTGTTGAGGTGTCGTGCGTGCCGTCGGGTATACCAGAAATGCAATCGCTTTCCCAAATTAGTGAGCCAGAATCGTCATACATATAAACATGCTGCTCGGCTAAATCGATGTCAATGTAGCGGTTGCCCCAATCGCGCTGCCCCACGCCGTTGTATACAGCGCCTTCAGTTTGAACAGGCACTTCAACTGTGGATGTTGTGCCGTTAGTTACAGCGTTCGTGACCGTTGAGGCAAGGGATTCGTAGTCAACTTCCCAGCCATAAACACCACCGCTTACCGTGATGGTTTTCGAGCCACGAGTATAAGTGCGGCTTGTGCCCACAGTATTGCACTTTGTTGCAAGCTCGTTTATCCAGGTTTCCATGGCTTCGTTGTTTAGAACAGCGTTAAAGTTTTCATTGATGCTAACCCAGTTAGAAATTGTGTCCGCATTAACTTCACCTGCGGTATTACCCTTCATTGTAAGCTTTAGGTCGCATTTGAGCATTTTGTTTGCAGCCTCCTGCGCCGTTGCAAAGCGAGGGTCGCTTGAGAGCAGCGTAGGCTGCAAAAGCTGTTCTGAGCTTACGCTTACCTTTGTTTTAAATTCGGCAACGGCTTCATCGGCAGCAGCAATTATTTTGGAGGCATCAAGCGCTGTTCCAACTTGTTCTTTGGACACAGCAAAGCTTTTTGTTTTGCTGTCGTAGCTGATAGATGCATTAATAGGCTGCACGGCTGTGGCATTAAATTCGTTAACTTTTGTTGTTATTGTATCAGACATGCCAGAATTGTTTGAAGTGTTAACCATAGCGTCTGTTGCGTCGTGTGACTTTAGAATTTCAATTGGCCATGCCCAGTTGTTCACGTTAGAATGCGCTGTTTGAATTATGCTTGTTGCGTTATAAGAAAGCCCAATTTCCTTAGCAGTTAGCGTTAAATCAAAGCCGTTTCCCGAGATGGAAAGCTTGTATGAATTTACTTTGCTGTTTAGGGAGTTTTCAGCATCTGTTGTGCTTAGAAGTGAAATGTCGGTTGAGCCAATTTTTGTTTGGGGCATAAAATGACTGCTGAAGTACACTGCAACACCTGCATATGCAATTGCAAGCAAAACTAGCAAGCCGAAGATAACGCCAACAACAATTTTTGCAGCACCACGTTTTTTGCCATGGTATTGTGCGGCTGCAACGCCACCTTGGTTTGCAGCGTAATAGCCCGAGCGCCTGGTTTGTTGGGCTTGTGGTTGCTGTCGCATTTGACGTGGCTGTTGCCTTGTTTGCTGAGGTGGCATATTTACAGTTTTATTTGGGTTTGCATTTGCTTGATTAACCTTAACGCGCGCATCACTTGAGTAGTAGGCATTTGGGTGCTGTTGCACTTGCTTGCCGTGCTTGGGCACAGAACCACTACGCCTGGCGCTTGCAGGGGCTTTGCTCGTATTTGTGTTGACTTTCCTTTGCATTTTCTACCTTGTTTTAGTGCCTCGTTTTATGCATTTGAAATTGGATTTGAAGCATTATAACAATGTGGTTTTATATGCAAGGCATCTGCAAGAAAAGTATTCATAAAGTTAATGAACAGGGCTGTGTTG
>CAYVDR010000102.1:0-5873 GCA_964450625.1 uncultured Senegalimassilia sp. | reverse complement strand
TTTCACGCCTTGTTGCTGCATCGTGCGGGTGGTAAACCACCACAGCACCAATTGGCACTTCCCCAAGTTCATAAGCCTTGCGCGCTTGTGCAAGTGCTATGTTCATGTAGTGTTCAGGGTTCATGAGTTATTGTTTTTGCTGGGCAGTTTCCAGCTTGCGCAAATTCTTAAGCTCAAGCAATACAAAAATGCCAGTTACAAAAATTGAGCACGTGTCGGCAACGGGCGCTGCAAAATAAATGGCATCTAAGCTTGTGAACTGTGGGAACAATACAGGCAACCAACCAGGCAAAAGCAGTAAGGCTGGAATTAGGAACAAAATTTGGCGCGTTAGTGAAAGCAGCACCGATTTCGCAGCTTGGCCAGTTGCTTGAAAATAGTTTGAGCCAACAATTTGAATGCCAACAAGCGGAATCATTATAAGCTGCACTTTTAGGGCAAAAACCGTGAAGCTCACAAGAGAAGGTTCGCTAATGCCAAAAAACGAAACAATTTGGTTTGGGAAAATGTGAACCAAACCCCACAGTACAACAGCAATAACAGTGGCACCACCCATGCCACACGCAAGCGTTTTTTTAACGCGCGCGTAAAGTTTTGCGCCATAATTGAAACCCAAAAGCGGTTGCACGGCAATTGCCATGCCAATAATTGGCAACACCACAAATGTTGCAATACGCTGCACCACCCCAATGGATGCTAGCGCCCCTTCAGCCCCAATAGCACTTGCAGCACCATAGGTGTTAAGCAAGTTGTTTATTATGAAGTTTACAACCGAAGCAGCTGCTTGCACAGCAAAACTTGCAAGCCCAAGTGACAAAATTAAACGAACAGTTTGCGCGTGTAAAACCATTTTGCTCACGCGAAGGCGCATGGGCACATTTTTTGTAAAGCAAAAATACCAAAGCACAGTAAAGCATGAAACAGCCTGCCCGCAAACTGTTGCAAGTGCACTGCCAACAACGCCAAGCCCCATTACAAGCACAAATAGTGCATTAAATGCGGTGCAAGCAATAGCACCAATAACCATTGTTGCAAGGGCGCGGTTTGGCGCCCCAGCTGTGCGAATAAAGTTATTCACACCCATACCAATGCACTGAAAAATAAACCCGCATGAAATAATTTGAATGAAAACCTTCGAGTAGTCCCACACATCAGTCGTTGCACCCGAAATCGACAAGAGCCCATCAATGCAGGGGCCAATGAAAACAACAACCGCCACTAGCACTGAAAGAATTAACGATAAGCTAACGGTGTTTCCAAGCGAGCGTTCCGCTTCGCCACTTTTGCCTTCACCCATGCGCAGTGCAGCCAAAGCATTGCCGCCGTTGCCAACAAGCATGGAAAGCGCCATGAATACAATCATTATTGGCATAGCAACAGTTGCAGTTGACAAGCCAATTTCGCCCATTGCTTGCCCTAAGAAAACGGAATCTATTACGTTGTAAGCACCGTTTACAAGCATTCCAATAATGGACGGCACTGCAAATTCTGTAATTAGCTTAGGGATGGATTCAGTTCCCATTCGTGTTACTTTGGTGCTGGCTTTAGAGGTTGCACCTCCATTTTCATGCGAACTATTAGCGTTTTGTGAGTCAGTTGCTGTTTTATGGGAATGCTCTGCACTGTTTGCAGTGTTGTTACTAATATTGCTTTCTTTAGTCATTTAAATTATGTTTGCCTTTCTGCTTTATAAGCATACGCGCCCACTTTTATTGAATGCCTTAATGCGGCATTTAGACTTGCTGGCGCCCCTATGCTGGGGAAGCATATGAAATGGTAAGGTTAACGAGATTAAAACGTTAAAAAAAATGGTGGAGCCTAGGGGGATCGAACCCCTGACCTCATGGCTGCCAGCCATGTGCTCTCCCAGCTGAGCTAAGACCCCACGTGAACGTTCACCATAGTAAACCAAAACGTTTCGTGAGCTAGTGGGTTTTTCGCTTTCCATAAATTTTATAAAGGCTTAAAGGCTGCGTGCTAGTGAAGCTTGCAAAATCACATCAAAACGTCGCGATTTTAGTGCATGGGCAAAACCATTACTGGATTATTACCGAAAATGCAAGGTCAAACAAACCCGTTTGTTTTCAGTGGTGTTTGCTGCACGCAATAATTGCAGTTTTATAATCACGTAAATTTATAATTCGTTTTAATATTCTTTGGAACTAGGAAGGCTTCGTCATGGAAATCATTCTGCCTGACAACACATGCAAAACTATTGATGCTGGTTCAACTGTTGAAAGCGTTGCAGCTTCAATTGGCACAGGGCTTAAAAAAGCAGCACTGGCTGGCAAAATAGATGGCAAACTTGTTGATTTAACAGCTGAAGTTCATGACGGCGCTCACGTTGAAATAATCACTTCAAAAAGCGAAGAAGCAATTGAAATTTTGCGTCATTCTTGTGCACACATCATGGCAGAGGCTGTGCAAGAGGTTTTCTCAGGTGTGCAAATTGCGTTTGGCCCTGCAACAAGTGATGGTTACTTCTATGATTTCTGGCTTGAGGAAAACATCTCAATTGACGATTTCGAAAAAATTGAAACGAAGATGGCAGAAATCATAAAGCGTGACGAGCCATTTGTTCGCGAAGTTGTAACGCTTGGTGAGGCGCGTGAAATTTTTGCTGACCAGCGTTTTAAGTTGGAACACCTCGATGACATCTCGGACGAGGAAATTTCAATCTACAAGCACGGTTCATTCGTTGATTTGTGCTCGGGTCCACACGTGCCATCTGCGGGCAAAATTGGTGCATTCAAGCTAATGAAAATTGCAGGTGCATATTGGCGCGCCGATGCAAGCCGTGAGCAATTGCAACGCCTTTATGGTACAGCGTTTTTTAAGAAGGCAGAGCTTACAAGCTACCTGCACAAACTTGAAGAAGCCGAAAAGCGTGACCACAGAAAAATTGGCCGTGACATGGACCTGTTCATGATGCGCGACGAGGCACCTGGTTTTCCGTTCTTCCTTCCAAATGGCATGGTGTTAAAAAACATTCTGCTTGATTATTGGCGTGAAGTACACCACAAAGCAGGTTACGTTGAAATTTCAACGCCGCTAATTATGAACAAACAGCTTTGGATGACGTCAGGTCATTGGCAGCACTACAAAGACAACATGTATTCCACTGAAATTGACAACGAGGAATACTGCATTAAGCCCATGAATTGCCCTGGTGGGGTGCTTGTTTATGCCTCCAAGCAGCGCAGCTACCGCGATCTTCCACTGCGCGCTGGCGAAATTGGTTTGGTTCACCGCCACGAAATGCGTGGCACGTTGCACGGGCTTTTTCGTGTGCGTTGCTTTAACCAAGATGACGCTCACTTGTTTGTGCGCCCTGACCAACTAACAGACGAGATTATCGGCGTTGTAAAACTCATCGATTCGGTGTATAAGCAATTTGGCTTCACGTATCACGTTGAGCTTTCAACACGCCCGGACGATTCCATGGGCAGCGATGCCGATTGGCAAGCTGCAGAAAATGGTTTGCGCAAAGCGCTTGAAAGCTTAGGTATGGAATATGAGGTTAACGAGGGCGATGGTGCATTTTACGGCCCTAAAATTGACTTTCACCTAAACGATTGCTTGGGGCGTACTTGGCAGTGTGGCACTGTGCAACTTGATTTCCAAATGCCCATAAACTTCAACTTGGAATACACCGATGCAGACGGCCAAAAGAAAGCGCCTGTTATGCTACACCGTGTGTGCTTTGGTTCCATCGAGCGCTTTATTGGCATTTTGATTGAGCATTATGCTGGCAAATTCCCTGTGTGGCTGGCACCTTTGCAGGCAAAAGTCATTTGCGTTTCCGAGAAAACGAAGCAATATGCACACGAAGTTGCAGAAAAGCTTGACAAGGCTGGCATACGTGTTTCTGTGGACGACCGTGATGCAAAAATAGGCTATAAAATTCGTGAAGCCAGAAGCATTGACCGTGTGCCTTACATGGTAATAGTGGGTGAGAAGGAAGCAGGCGAGGGCACAATTTCTGTACGCGACCGCACAAACGAAACAAAGCCCTCATCGGTTCAAGAATTCATAAACCAAGTTGCAACTCAAGTTAAAAATCGCGAATAAGTTTCTTATAAATTAGCAATTGAAAAGCCTAAGCGACAAAGCGTATGCACATGCCATGAAGCAGGCAAATGCTGAAGCACGTGCGGCTGTGTGCGTTTTGGCGTTAATAATTGTTGTTTGGCTTGTGTGCGGCTTTGGGCTTTCTGGCATTGATGTGCGCATTTTAGGAATGCCCATTTGGGTTTTGTGTGGTTGCACCGTTCCTATTATTGTGGCTTCTGTTGCTGCTGCATTTCTTGCACGCAGGGTTATTAAAGATGTCAATTTTGACGACATTAAGCCTGTTTCTAATGTTTCACAAGCAACTTTAGACGACGTTTCTGCGTTAAGCAAAAATGAATAATTTAGTTTCACTTGTCCCGCTGGTTTTATTTCTTGTTGCAGCTTTCGCCCTGTCGTTTTTTGCGCGTTCAAAAGCAAAGCAGCAAAGCGAAGGCTTTTTGAAGGAATACTTCATTGGCAACCGCACCCTAGGCGGCTTTGTTCTTGCTATGACAACCATTGCAACTTATGGCTCGGTTAGCTCCTTCGTTGGCGGCCCGGGGCAAGCTTGGCTTGTTGGCTTTGGTTGGGTTTACATGGCAGTTGTGCAGGTTACAGCGCTAATTTTGCTATACGGCATTTTCGGCAAAAAACTTGCGCTAATTTCGCGAAAGCTCGATGCGCTAACTGTAATAGATATCATTCGTGCGAGGTACAACTCTAACGCCTTGGCTGTTGTTTGCGCTGTAATAATTGTTGTGTTTTTTGGCGCAACAATGGTGGCGCAATTTGTTGGTGGTGCAAAACTTTTTGAAGCTGTAACAGGCTATTCGTATAACTTCGGTTTGGTGCTGTTTGGCATTGCTGTAATTATTTTTACAACAATTGGCGGTTTTCGTGGCGTTGCCCTAACCGACACCCTCTGCGGCATTGTAATGCTCATTGGCATTGCTGTTTTGGCAGCAGGCATCATAAATGCTGGTGGTGGCTATGAAAACATAATGGCAACAATTCAGGCAAACCACCCAGAAATGTTTGACCCATTTGCACAAGGTCAAATGCCTGCTGGGCTGTATTTTACGCAGTGGCTTCTTGTTGGCGTTTTAACGTTTGTACTGCCGCAGTCAATGGTGCGTTGCATGGGCTTTCGTGATACTGGCGCACTTCGTGGTGCGCTTGTGGTTGGCACCATAATAATTGGTATCATGATGCTTGGCACAACTGTGCTAGGCGTGCTTTCTGCTGGCGTTTTAACTGGCAGCTTGCAAGATTACGGCTCAAGCGTTGATAACATAATTCCACTTGCAATTGTTCAAACCCTGCCGCCAGTTGTTAGCGGCATTGCAATCGTAGGTCCCATTGCTGCGTCCATTTCAACAGTGTCATCGCTTTTAATTTTCGCATCGTCTGCAATAATCAAAGACATCTACATTCATGCAGCAACAAAGCGCAAAAGGGAAGTGAAAGAGAGGCACATTGCACTGTCAAGCCAAGCTGTAACACTTGTTATCGGTGTTATAGTTTTTGTGCTCTCCGTGGTGCCACCAAGTGTAATTTGGAAGATAAATATGTTTGCATTCGGTGGGCTTGAAACAGCCTTTTTCTGGGTAATGGTTTGCGGGCTGTTTTGGAAGCGTGCAACAAAGGCGGGCGCACTCTGTTCAATGGTAGGCGGCACTTTGGCGTATTGCGCCTCAATGGCAGCGGGCTTTAAAATTGCAGGTTTACACCAAATTGTTATAGGCATTTTTGTTGCAGGTGTTTGCATGCTTGTCGCAAGCCTTGCTCAAAAGCAAACAAAAGCAGAAAAAGCCATGCTT
>CAYVDR010000101.1:0-5954 GCA_964450625.1 uncultured Senegalimassilia sp. | reverse complement strand
CCAAATTTTTTTAGCGCACCCGTAGGGCAAAAAACAGCGCACATCCTGCACGATTGGCACTTGTCGGTGTCAATAATAACGTGGCCCCAAAGCCGAGTGTTTATCATAACATCGTTGGGCTCGCCAAAAGCGGCAAGGCTATCAAGCAGCCTCTCGCGCCTGTCGGGCAAAAAGTGCGGTAGCGTGCCGTCCGCCATAACTTTAACGTAGTTCTTTGTTTTTTGCGGGCTAAAGCCCTTGCCAGTTGCGTTGCTAACCGCGGCTTGTGCAAGCACTTCGCCTGCATGTGCAGCTGTTTGCGCGCCTTCTTCAAATGCATAGCGCTTGCTTTTGTCAAACTCAGCATTTTCGCTAACCTTTGTGAAAGCTGGCAGTTTCTTAGACTGCCTCACATTCATTTTCCCATTCCAGGCATCAAGCAGCACCTGTTCGGTTTCAAGCACTTTGTTCAGCATTTCGCTGCCGCATTTATGGCTGCAACTTTCGCAATTGCCAGACACCAGCACCACTTCTATGCCTTTGGAGTTCAAATAAGTTAGCAGTGCCTCTTCGATGCGCCCCATGCACTCAACACGCGCAACTTTGTCTTCGTCAAACAGACCATTTGCCGCTTGTGTGACTTGGCTGCACGCAATTGTTGTTGTGTTGTTGCAAAGTTTGGCCGCCGTTTTACACTTCGCAATTAAATCGGTGTCATTTGGGTGGTGCGCTTCTAAACAGCATGTTGGGCAAACCGTAGCACACGTGCCACAACCAATGCAATTTTCAGGCTTAATTATTAGCTGTTCGCTTTCTTCGTCGAAGTGAATGCAGTTGCTTGTGCATACACTTGCACAGCGCAAGCAATTCGCATGGCGGTTGCGCACCAAGCAACAGCGGTCTTGGTGCACTGTAATAAACGGGCTGTCAACTTGCTCAATTAAGCCTAACATGTTTGAAATACTTGGCATTTTAAGCCCTCCCTTTTACGTGTTGTATAAGTTTTTAGCAGGCTTTTATAATAGTACCTGCGAATTTTTTAAAATCATAACATTAATATTATTGTAAGCACGCGAATATTTTTGCCACTTTTAAGGACGAAAAAATGGCAATGCTGCCACTTTTTCCCACGTATAAGTGGCAATTTATGCTAAAGGCATCAATAAATTTGAAAAGCAAATCGCTTAAAGTGTTCCAAGAAAAATACAACTTGCCGCTAAGGGTGCGTATTTCTCTTGCGCCTTTTGAGCGCAACGGTAACATTTTAAACATGCCGCTTTATGCGCTTCACTGTTTTAAGCATGCGCTAAAGCTTGTGGTTAGCTAGCTGCATCATATGACAATCTATCAGGCAATTCTTCCAGAATAAGCTGCTTTAAATTACTGAAATCATAGGGCTAATATTATTGCTAAAGCACACAATTTCTTATACTGAAAGCCATAAATCAAACTTAAAAGGGGGTTTACTCATGGCTTTAATTAGGCCGTCTTTAACGCTAGTTCTTGACGTTGACGAAAGGCTGGCAAGTGAGGACACAAAGCTTGAACTCAACCGTTGCTACACCTACATTTGCTCGCCGCTTGTGCGCCAGCACGCACCTGAAAATGACGATGCGCCAATAAGCAATATTGCGCGTGCCATAGTTACATTTGGCAACAGGGATTATTTGTATTCCAAAGATGAAGGCGCCGATGAGCTTTGGAATGGCGTTGTTGAGCAGTGGATTGGCAACATGTTGCATAAAATTGGCTCGAACATGAAAGCGTTTAACCGCCGCCAGCGCAAAATTGGTTTGCCAGAGGTTGTGTTTGACAAGTTCGATTTTGAACTTCAGGGTGGCGAATTTGTTGTTAGCTTGCACCCAGACTTGCTGGGTTTTGTGCCTGAGGAGCTAAACGCTGCATTTTCGCTTGCACGCAGCTTGCTAAACGATGGCACATTTGAGGGGGCTAAGCGTGTGCGCATTCCAGCTGACAGCTCGTACGCTGCGCAACAAAGTGCGGCAAAAGAAGTGTGGGATGCTGAACATGCAAATGAAGGCGATGGCGCAAACAGCGCAGAAGCTGAAAATGCAAATGCCAGCGAAGGCAACGAACAAGGCGAAGGTGCTGATGCAAAGCAAAAAGCCAAGTTTGCCCCTAAGCCCGAGCACATAGACTACGACGACCCTGAGTGGCTTGAAGCTGACAAAAAGCAAAAAAGCTATGAAAACACTGCAGTTCCAATTACCGATTCCGAGGAGCTTCCACCAATTGAGCGTGAAGAGGAAGTTGAGCCACCCGAGCCGTTCAGCTTTGAAGTTGACTACGGCATTTGGGAAGTGGAATTTGACGGTGGCAAAAGCAAAATTTACGATTCCTCTGCTTTGAAGTTTATAGGCTAGGAAGTGGGCATAAGCCATGGAATGTGCGAAGCCAAATAACACAGCAAATGCGCCAGAGCAAATGTATGTCAAGTGGGAAAACCCAACGGCAGAGCTTGTTGGCGTGGCAAAGTTGTTGCTTGCTTTTGAGAAGCGCGACATAAAC
Source organism: uncultured Senegalimassilia sp. (assembly GCA_964450625.1). Lineage (GTDB taxonomy): Bacteria > Actinomycetota > Coriobacteriia > Coriobacteriales > Eggerthellaceae > Senegalimassilia. The sequence continues at coordinate 3,446 of CAYVDR010000101.1, read as the reverse complement.
AATGGCAACGAACTTGCAGTTGCTGTGCCTAACATGACTTGGGCTGTGCAAATGCAACGTGCTTGCAAGGCTGCAGGGGTTCTCTCCTCGGTGCGTGCGCACATGTCTCACTTGTCCGCTGCAACGAAAAAGCAACTAACCCTTGCGCGTGCGCTTGCACACCCAAGCAATAGCGACGCTTCTAGCGCATGGGCCGCGTTTGGTGGCAGCGAAGAGGAGCTTCAGGCATTGCAGCAGAAGTATGCAAGCGCAAAAGCAGCTGCAATAATAAGGGTTGCAAAGCTTAACGCTTGCCCAGAACTGCAGCATGCGCTTTTGCACATTTGTGGCGATGAAAGCGCTCAGCAGCTTTACAGCACGCTTGAGCAGCAGCTTAATTGCCCTAGCGACCCTGAGGGCTTGCAGGTGGTGGCTATAGTGCCCTACACACACATTGCAAAAACTTACAGCCAGCTTTTCTTTGTTGGTTGCGTTAAGGGTTTGCTTTCAGAAAATGATGAAAGCAAGCAAGCGTTTCTTGAAATTGCAAAGCATGCAAAAGTGCGCATGTATTATTCAGGTTTTGCAAAAGCAGATGAAAGTGTTGCAAAAGCTTGCAAAATAGCTTATGTGCGCACAAAGCGCGAAGGGGAAGGCGTGCAAGCAATATGCAGCCCAACAGGGCTTTTTACCTGCTTTGGGCACACGCGCCCCTCAACGCTTGGCGGGCAAGTGCTTCTTCGGCAGTATGGCTTAAATTAGTGGGTTATTCACTTAAAGGTTTTGGATGTAAAAGAGATGTAAAAAGGAAAGTGTTATGGCAGATTTTGATTTAAAAAATTTCTCGTTTTCAATAGACGGCAGCCCCTTTGGGGAACAAGATGGCAACGAACCCACCAGCATGGATGAAGTGGGGGTTGACCCAGGCATTTTCTTGCCAAACAAAGAGGGGCGCACCGAATTTTTGCCGCCAGATGCCGAGCGTGTCCCAAAAATTCCAGGTGTTGTTGACCAAAACTCCGAAGATTACGCAGCACGCCCTGCCAAGGAGCGCATAACCGAGTTGTTTAACAACATGAACCCGCACCGTCGTGTGCTTTATGGTGTGCTTCGCGAAATGAAGCAGCCAATAAGCAATGCACGTGCGAAAGACGTTATAGAAAACATTCGTGCACACAAGTTTTCGGTTTATTCACCCACAAACATTTGCACAATGCTTGAGGTTGCAGGCGCTGTTGAGCGTGTTTTGGAAGACGGCAAGCCTTATTCAGAATATGAGCCTGAGCCTGAAATTATTGTTGAGGACGGCGTTGAATATTACAAACCCACTAAAGCTCCTGCACCGTTTTGGTGCATAACAGAAGCGGGAGAGGCGCAGCTTGAAACTTACGACCCAAAGCAAAAGCTAGAAGAGCAGCTTGAGCGTGAGAAAGAGTACAAAGTTTTGTACAAGCGTGTGCTTGTGCTTGGCAGTCGCGAAGAGGGTGCAACCATGAAGCAGTTCTCAGCTGCGGTTGACAGCGACCCGCTAGTTGCAACTGAGCCACGCGACTTCTTTGTGCAGCACTTTGTGGAAGCGCTGGAGCGCTGTGAAGCTGTGGCGTGGGATGGCAGTGTGTGGCGCACAACAAAGCTTGGTACACAAGCGCTAGAAGATGCCGACATGCTGGCAGATGTTGAAGACACTTGGAAGCCAACAGGCGAAGAGAAGGCTGCAGAAACTGAAACGCAAGGCGTGAACTGGTAGGGGGCACAGAAATGGCAGAGAATAAAACTGAAATGACTAACAAAAATGTTGATGCTGCTCAAAGTACAGCAGACGATGCAGCAGAGCTTATTGAACTTAACGAAGGCCGTGCTAAAACTTACGGCTTTTTGGCACGCCTATACCGCGAGGAAGCGTCGCAAGAATTAATTGATGAGATGTTCAAGCTTAAATACCGTGTGTCAACAGGCAATGAAGCGCTTGACAAAGGCCACAAACTAATAGCAACATGGCTTTCGGGCTTGTGGGAAAACTCAGCAACAGAGCTTTCTGCCGACTACATGCGCACGTTTTTTGGCCATGGCTATTCGGGGCACGCTGCGGCATACCCGTTTGAGAGCGTCTATGCAAGCGAAAAACGCCTGCTAATGCAAGGTGCGCGCGATGAAATTTTGGCGCTTTATCGTGCTGCTGGGCTTGACAAGCAAGAAAGCTGGAAAGAGGGTGAAGACCACATAGCCCTTGAGCTTGAGTACATGCAGGTGCTAATTAACCGCACAGTTGACGCCATTAAAGCTGGCAAGGACGAAGACGCATTCCGTCTTGTAAAAGCGCAGTTAAACTTTATGGAAGACCATCTGGGTGGGTGGGCACCACTTTTGTGCGAGCAGATGCGCAACTTTGCAAAAACCACATTCTACCAGGGGCTTTCTTACATGACTGACGGCTTTTTAGAGGTTGACACCGAGCTTATGCGAGACATGCTTTCTGCTGAAGACGACGAAGCTAGCGAAGGTGCTGCAGCCAATTCAGAAGCAGAAGCTGAAACTGAGGCATAAGCAGCATACGGTTTAGGAAAGCGAATGGCAAAAGTGAACAGCAAACTTAACATCGAATGCATTTTAGGCGGTCCGCAAACTGGCAAAACAACCGAGCTAATTGAACTTGCAAATGAGGCAGCAAGCAAAGGCGAAAAAGTGCTGTTTGTGTGCGCTAATGCAGACAGCATCACTCCTTTTCAGAAACGGTTTTCTAAACAAGTTAATGTTGTAAATCCTGCAACGCCTGCCTTAGAGGTTATGCATACATGTGAGGCAGATGAATTGTTCGGGCGTGGGGAAAGCCCGCATGTTTTGAACGTCGTGGCGCAACAAATGCTTGACGAGGACATGAAAGTTAGCCAGTTTAAAAACAAGCGCCTTTACAGTGTGCTTAACTATTTGTATGCTGGCTGGTCGAACTTAAGCGACGACAGTTGGGAGCAAACGTACGAGGAGGACATGCTAATCGAGCGTTTGCATGCCAACTTGCGCTTTATTGGCGGCATTTTGCCTTGCGAGCTTTCAAACCTTGCCCTTAACGTTTTGCGTCAATGCGAGTATCTTGTGCTTGATTTTGGTTTTGACCATGTATTTATTGATGACTTTTGCCTGCTTAGCCGCGCAACACAACATTTTCTATGCAAGCTTGCACGCCTTAGCGTTACAATTGCTGCTAATACGCACGAGCAAGTTGCTCTTTCGTTCGAAAAATACCCAAACTTTAACGGTGTAAGTGAGCTTTGCAAAGCGTTCGAAAATGTGCAGGTTAAGCACCTTGAGCATTCCTACCAAGCACAAAGCGTAACAAATGCTTTAAGTGCGCTTGATAATGCTGCAGCTGCAGGTGCTGTTGAAGTTGTGAACAAGCCAACCATCGAGCAAGAATTGCAGGCACTTGCTACACTGGCAAACAATGCGCTCGAGCGCAGTGAAACAGTTGC
>CAYVDR010000100.1:0-6027 GCA_964450625.1 uncultured Senegalimassilia sp. | reverse complement strand
CTTAACCACTGGAGGTTTTATGCAAAGTGCTGCAATAATTTTAGCTGCTGGTTTAGGCAGCCGAATGAAGTCTAACAAACCTAAAGTCGCTCATGAAATTCTTGATAAACCGCTGGTAAACTGGGTTGTTGATGCTGCAAAGGCAGCAGGCATATCAAAAACAATATGCGTTGTAGGTCACGGTCGTGCGCAAGTTGAAAAGCTTGTTTCAAACACTTGCGAAATTGCCGTACAACCAAAACGCGACGGCACTGCTGGTGCTGTTATTTGCACGAAAGAGGTTTTGGAAGGCTTTGAAGGCTCTGTTGTGGTTTTATCTGGCGACAGCCCGCTTATTCGCGCCGAGACAATCCAAAAACTGGTTTATGCACAGCAAAGCAACAATGCCGCTGTTGCAGTGCTTACAATGAAGCCAGAAAACCCACACGGCTACGGCAGAATAATTCGCGACAGCGCAGGCTGTGTTTTGCGCATTGTTGAGCAAAAAGATGCAACAGAAGCTGAAGCTAAAGTTACAGAATGCAACTCTGGCGTTTACTGCTTTGATGCAAAAGCACTGTTCAGCGCACTTGAAAAAGTTAAAAGCAATAATGCTCAGGGCGAACTTTACTTAACAGATGTCTTAGAAATTTGCCGTCACGCTGGGCAAAAGGTTTGCGCACTTTTAGTTGAAGACGCAACAGAGTGCTTGGGCGTAAACTCGCAAATTCAGCTTGCACAAGCAAGGCTAATTATGCAGCAGCGCATAAACAACAAACACATGCAAGAAGGCGTTGTTATGTGGAAGCCTGAAAGCACTTGGGTGGGTGCCGACGTAAAACTTGAAGCTGGCGTTGAGCTTTTGCCCAACACTTTTTTGCTTGGCAACACATCAATTGGCGAGAACAGCACAATTGGGCCAAACACACGCCTTAAAAATTGCACTGTTGGTGCAATGTGCAAAATCACAGAGACAGTTGCCGAAAACTCTGAAGTTGAAAATGGTGTTTCAGCAGGGCCTTTCGCCTATTTGCGCCAGGGTACAAAATTGTGCAACAATTCCAAGGCAGGCAGCCACGTTGAAATTAAGCAGTCAACAGTTGGCGAGGGCAGCAAAGTGCCGCATCTGTCATACATTGGCAACGCCATCATTGGCAGCGGCGTAAACATTGGCGCGGGCTCCATCACGTGCAACTATGACGGCAAAAACAAGTGGTCAACAACTATTGGCGATGGCGCATTCATTGGCAGCGACACCATGATGGTGGCACCAGTTAACATTGGCAGCGGCGCTATTGTTGGGGCTTCTTCGTGCATTACCGAAGATGTTAGCCCAAATTCGCTGGCAATTGGCAGAGCAAAGCAAACGGAAATTAAAGACTGGGCGGGCAAAAAACGCGAAAAGCTTAACGGTAAGAACGACTAGAATTTTTTGAAGCATTTGTGCATTTTCACCCCTCCCCTGCCTCAAAAAAACCGTTTAAGCCCTTATATACGCACTTTTAAAACTGTTTGGCAAAGCCACATTCACTTGTACTATAAACTACACGCTCACACACCATATGCAATGCAGCGCTGGTGTTTGCAAGGCATGCGGTGTATTTTTTACTCTAAATTTGCTAGGTTGGTTTCGCAAGGTACAACAAAGTACAAAGGGCTAAAACGCAAACACTCGCAAGTTTAAAGTTAGGCTTTGAAGTAAAAAAACTTGAAACAGAAAAGAGGCTTAAATTGACGCTTATAGGTTTTCTAATTTTGTTTCCGCTGCTTATTGCTGCAATTTTGCTGTTTGTGAAACGCGAGCCCACGCGCCGTGTAATTGTTAGCGCAGGCGCAATTGTTATAGCAATAACGTCTGTGGCATGCGTTGTTGCCAACTTAACAACGCCTAAGCTCATTCAGTTCTCCACACCAATTGCAAGTGTTGTGTGCACAATTGTTAGCATTCTAATAGCAGCAGTCATTTTAAGGTTTGGCATAAAGTACAAAAACACGCTTGCCAGCGTGCTTGCAATAATTCAACTTGCAGGTTCACTTGTGTTTGAGTTTGGCTTTGCGCATGGCATCAACGTTGAATTTGGCTTATACATTGACCACCTGTCGCTTTTAATGACATTTATCATTGGCGTTGTAGGCGGCGGCATTTGCATTTATGCACTTGGCTACATGGAGGATTTCCAAGCGCATGAAAAAAGCGACGCACCTGACAGGCGTCCCATTTTCTTTGCTTTAATGTTTTTGTTCCTTTCAGCCATGTATGTAATTGTTTTTTCAAACAACATGCTTTGGCTGTTCACAGGCTGGGAAATTACAACTGTTTGCTCGTTTTTGCTTATCGGCTACACAAAAACGCAAGAGGCAATTCAAAACGCATTTCGCCAAATCATAATGAACTTGCTTGGCGGCATTGGTTTTTTAGTTGCCCTGTTTTTAATTGCAGCACAAATGCAAACACTCTCGCTTGCAGAATTCATTGAAATGGGCTTGCTAAACCCCGCACTTGCAACTGTTCCTGTGTGCGCCCTTGCATTTGCTGGCATCACAAAAGCAGCCCAAATGCCATTTCACACGTGGCTTCTAGGCGCTATGGTAGCACCGACACCAACAAGCGCACTTTTGCACTCATCCACCATGGTAAAAGCTGGTGTGTTCATTCTAATTAAGCTCGCTCCCCTTTTCTTGGTGTGCCAAGCACCAGCCATCATGGTAATTCTTGTTGGAGGATTGACATTTATGCTCTGCTCGTTCATGGCAATTTCACAGAAGAACGCAAAACGTGTTTTGGCATACTCAACAGTCGCAAACCTAGGGCTAATAGTTGCCTGCGCAGGCGTTGGCACAACCGAAGCTGTGTGGTCAGCAATGTTTTTGTTGCTGTTTCACGCTGTTGCAAAGTCGCTGCTGTTTTTATGCGTTGGCACAGCCGAGCACCACATTGGCAGCCGCAACATTGAAGACATGGACTTGCTGTTCGAGCGCATGCCATGCCTTGCGCGCCTTATGATGGCAGGCATCATGGTAATGTTCATTGCCCCGTTTGGTATGCTAATTGCAAAGTGGGCAACACTTGTTTCATTTGCTACAACAGGCAATGTTGGTCTAATTATCATCTTAGGCTTTGGCTCAGCTGCAACGTTTATGTTCTGGGCAAAGTGGCTTGCGAAACTTACTGGAATTGCAGCTAGGCCAATAAACATTGAAACAACAGTTCACAGAAGTGAATGGGTCTCTTTAATTCTAATGGTTGTGCTATGCATCATTTTCTGCATATCAATTCCTGCTGTTAGCTACTTAATTGTAGAGCCCTACATTGAAACAGTGTACGGCTACGAGGCGCTCATGCAAGACAACTACAGCATTTTTGTAACAACGGTTTTGTCAGCGTGCATCTTCATAGTACTGTTTGCAGGCTTTGGCAAGCACAAGGCAAAACCTGCGCAAGTTTACTTGTCAGGCATTACAAAAAATTCTGCTGAACGCACGTTCACATCCTCAATGTCAACAGAGAAAAAAGCGGATGTTTGCAACTGGTACTTAAAGCCAATGTTTGGCGAGAGCGTCATAAAACCGTTTGGCAACATTGCATGCACGGTAATTATGGCATGCGCATTTTGTGCATCGGTGCTTGGTATGTGCGGAATTTTATAGAAGGAGGCAAGCAAAATGTTAATCATAAATTTAATACTTGGAACTTTATTGTTTGCCGTGCTTGGCGGCGCAATTGGTTGCTTTTTAGCAGGCATAGACCGCAAACTAACTGCAAAACTGCAAGGGCGCGTGGGGCCTTCCCTTCTGCAGCCCTACTACGACGTGCGCAAACTGCTTGAGAAGGACAACGTGTCACTAAACGGTGCGGAAGGTGTTTACGTTACATGTGCGCTGGTGTTTACATGCGTTGCGGGCGGCATATTCTTCACTGGCGAAAACATGTTGCTTTCGGTGTTTGTGCTAACACTTGCTTCACTGTTCTTCATTCTTGCATCCTATTGCACACGCAGCCCCTATGCCGAAACTGGTGGTGCTCGTGAAATTCTGCAAATTATGGCTGAAGAGCCCATGAGCCTGTTTATTGTTGTTGTGTTTTTCATGGCAACTGGCTCATTTGAAACAAGCGTGGTTGCGTGGCTTGACACACCTGCAATTGCCACAAGTTGGGTTGCGTTTTTGGGCTTTCTGTTCATCCTTACTATTAAAATGCGCAAAAGCCCGTTCGACTTATCCACCGCAACGCATGCCCACCAAGAGCTTGTTCGTGGCACAACAACTGAAATGAGCGGCAAAACGCTTGCTAAAGTTGAGGTCATGCACTGGCTTGAGAACGTTTTGTCCTTAGGGTGGGTTGGGGTTTTCTTCCTTTGGAGCAACCCAGTTTCAATTGTTGTTGCCATTGTGGCTGCAGCAATTGCTTTCATCCTTGAAATTCTAATAGACAACAACTTCGCACGTGTTAAGTGGCAAGCAATGCTTAAAAGCGCCTGGGTTGTGGCCTTGGTTGCTGGCGGCTTAAACATTTGCTTTTTAGCATTTATTTAAGGGGTGCACATGACGTATTTATCGAAATCACCTTGGGTTATTCACTACGACGGTTCAAGCTGCAACGGCTGCGACATTGAAGTTTTGGCAGCACTTTGCCCAGGCTTTGATGCCGAGCGCTTTGGCGTTGTAAACACAGGCAACCCAAAGCATGCCGACATTTTCTTGGTAACTGGCAGCGTTAACGAGCAAAACAAAAGCGTTGTTAAAGAAATTTACGAGCAAATGGTAGAGCCAAAAGTTGTTGTGGCATGCGGCATTTGCGCCTGCTCAGGCGGGGTTTTCCACGATTGCTACAACGTGAGTGGCGGCGTGGACACAGCAATTCCAGTTGATGTTTATGCACCAGGTTGCGCTGTGCGTCCAGAAGCAATTATAGATGCCGTTGTTAAAGGCGTTGCTGTACTAGAAGAAAAACGCAAGGCAATGCAAAGCAATAAAGGGGGCGAAAAATAAATGGCTATAAGTGCTAAATACGAAACAATTCAAATTGATGGCATTTTGCCCCTTGCAAATAAAATGCAGAGTAAGGGCTGCCGCTTTGTTCAACTTTTGGCTGTTAACACTGAAAGTGGCATTGATGTTCAGTACACGTTCATGAATGAAAACGCTCTTGAAAACTACACGGTGCAAGGAGTTAAAGAAACCGATGAAATTCCCAGCATAACAGGACAGTTTATCGCTGCGTTTGTTTTTGAGAACGAAATTCACGACCTGTTTGGTGTAAACGTGAAAGACATTGCAATAGACTTCAAAGGCAACTTTTATGCGCTTTCACAGCAAAAGCCTATGACAATTATCTCGCCAGAACAAAAAGCAGCACGTGAAAAAGCTGCTAAAATTGCAGCTGCAAAAGCAGCTAAGCTGGCTAAAGCTAAAAAGGCTGCTCAGGCTAAAAAAGAAAATGCAGATGAAGCGCCAGAAAATAAACAAACAAAAGAAAGCGAAGGTGAATAAAATGGGTAAAGCAACCGTAATTCCCTTTGGTCCACAACACCCAGTTTTACCAGAGCCTTTGCACCTTGATTTAGTTGTTGAGGATGAAGTTGTTCTTGAGGCAATTCCGCAAATCGGTTTTATACACCGAGGGCTTGAAAAGCTTGTTGAAAAACGTGACTACAAACAGTTTGTGTACATTGCCGAGCGCATTTGCGGCATTTGCTCATTTGGCCACTCTCTTGGCTATTCAGAAACCATTGAGCAAATGCTTGGCGTTGAAGTGCCTGAACGTGCGCAATATTTGCGTGTTATATGGCACGAGCTTTCACGTATTCACTCGCACATTTTATGGCTTGGGCTTGCAGCCGATGCGTTTGGCTTTGAAAGCTTATTCATGCACTGCTGGCGTCTTCGAGAGCGAGTGCTAGACATTTTTGAGCGCACTGCAGGGGGAAGGGTTATTCTTTCAGTTTGCGAAGTGGGCGGCGTTAAACGTGACATGGACGCAAGCACACTTGAGCACATAAACACAGTGCTTGAAGGCATTCGTGGTGAGTACAACCAAATTGTAAACAC
>CAYVDR010000099.1:0-6093 GCA_964450625.1 uncultured Senegalimassilia sp. | reverse complement strand
AGCGTCTGCGTCAAATTCAAATGGTGTTTTTAGCTCGGGGTCGGTATACCAACCACCAAACACACAGCCATCCTTTGTTGGGTCGGTTGGTTTAGCTAAGTTGCCACCTTTCCCAACACTTGATGGTGATATACCAGAAACAGCTTGCCCATCGTCACTTAAACCATTGTTGCCGTTGCAGTAGGTTATGTTAACAGGGTGTACTATCATGTTAATAACAGGCCGCGCGGCGTAAACAGCTGCGTTGACACTGTTGCCGTTATAACTCAAAGTACCAGTATCACTCACAGTTGCCGCGTAATTGTCCCAGCCGCCTGTTGAGCGCAACCACCACATCCCAGACTTGCTAAACGTGGTACAAGCACTGCCACTAGCGGTGTTTGTGGTTTGTGCAAATGCAGTTGGGTAGCACACCCGGTCGTTATCACTTCCAAACACGCTTGTGACTTCATCGCACGACAACAAGAACACTTTATCACCTGTTGAAGAAACATCTGTTAGATCGGTTGAGGCAATGTGTGTTCGCTGTTCTGATGTAAATGCATCATTATAGAAAGTGCCATTTAGCCAAGTGCGAATGTTGCTTGTGCCATTCCAAGAGTTGCCATCGCTTTCGCTTTTGTTCCACTGAACTGCATCTAAACCTTGCAAACTTATTAGGGTTTGTACACCGGTGGCGCTAGCAACACTGCCAGAGACAACGCTGCCTGCGCTGCTTAATTTCTTCCACTCAATTAATGTGCTGTCTGTGCCAGCATCTGTTTGCTTGTAATTGCCAAATAACACATGGTCGCATTTTGTGCAGTGGTAGGCAGCATTGCCTGTGCCATAAGTTTCAAGGCTGTGACCTGTGGCAGCAACTTCAGAATAGTCGTTAGTAACTTGTGTGGTTTCACAAACGCTGCAAGCAGTTGATATTTTATCAAACGTGCCGCCCCCTGTGCATGTGCTGCAAGCATTACTGTCATCGGGCAAAGTTAAAGTTTCTACAACTGACGCGCCATTATGCGCACGGAATTGACCAGTTGAGTAATCAGTTGTTCCACTGTTAATTTTGTCACTGGTCGATTTTTTTACAGTAACACTAACGCCACCTTTTGTAGCAGGTGTATCGTCGGCGGTTTGCACAGTTATAGTAAAGTCTTTTGCATCTTCAGTTGCGTTAGGGGACTTTACAGTTAGCACACCAGAGTTGTTACAGCTTATCGTTGCGCCTTGAAGTAGCGTGCCTGTTGTGGAGTCACTTGAAGTGCTAACTGTAACTTTGTAGTTTGTATTATCCGCTGGGTTTTTGATTGTAGCTGTGCCGTTAGCATCTGTGGTAACTTTAAGGTCATCTACACCCATACAAAACGCTGGTGTAACGCCAAAAGCAAGCTTCGAATATAGACTGGAGTTTGGAGCGCCCCCACTGCCGACGGATAGAAAGAGCTCGGAGCTGTTGGTAAGCGGCGAGCGCAACCAGCAACCGTCATAGCCAGTGCCTGCACAGTTTGCACCCGCACGAGTTTTATAGATGTCAGCTATAAGGGAGTTGCTGCTGTTGCCAGTAATACCTTTGTTTTTGTAGTAAGCATACTGCACACCCTCAGTGTTTTGCGCTGGTGCAGTTGAGGAATAGTTGCTGTCATTGTCTACAAGTTCTGAATAAGAAAGCAAGAAGAAACTATCAGTTGACGTTTCAACCGGTGCACTTTCTGTGCCCCCTCCTGTGTTATAAGCCTTGTTAACAGTTTTTATCTCGTTTGTAAATGTGCGTGGGAACAGGCTATAAATAGAACCACCACTTTGAAGCAGCGGACGAAGAGTACTTGATGCCCAGCCACCAACGTTGGTGTTATCGCTACTATTCATTGCATATGCAGTTGGCAGGCTGTGTGTTGCATGGAATGTTAGCACGCTGCCATCACCTGTTGTGTCAGTTGCACTGTTCATGTGCGAGCCCACATTGATAATGCGGAATTCAGCATATTCGTTTTTCACGCAGTCGGTTGATGCGCTTGTTGAATCTTGCCAGTCTGTTGAAGTTGAGCCGTAAGCAGTATAGAGGCGCACTTCGTCAGCATCCATGTAGGCTTTATATTTGGCTAGAGTTGTGCCAGCGTCTGCCGTTGTTTTGTTTGCCTCTTGCTCATCAATCATTTTTTCAACATCTTCTTTTAAGGTGGCGCCCGAAACAAATGTTACACCGCTGTATTTTTCAGCTGCTTGCCAAGCTGCTTTTTCTAGTGCTTGGGCTCGCGCAGTTGCATCGGTTATTTTATTGATTTCTGTTAAGTCTAAACTGTCCACCAAAGTTTTGGAAGCCAAGAAGTAAGTGGATGGGCTGTACTTGTCCCACTTAGCATAAAGTTTTGTATCAGCACTTAATCTTGCAGTTGATTTACCGTCTGCGCCAAATTCAAATGGTGTTTTTAGATCAGGGTCGGTATACCAACCACCAAACACGTAGCCACCCTTTGTTGGGTTAGTTGGTTTAGTTAGTTGGCCACCCTTCTCAACACTTGATAAAGACATGCTAGAAATTGCTTGCCCATCGTCACTTAAACCATTATTGCCGTTGCAGTAGGTCACGTTAATGGTATCTATTACCATGTTAATTACAGGCCGCACAGCGTAATCAGTTTTGTTGACGTCGATGCCGTAATCGTGTACAGTACCAAAATTGGTAACATCAGCAGCGGAATCGCCATGACCGCCTGCAGAACGCAACCACCAAAAGGTGGAGAAATATCCTAAATCGACTCCATATGACCAACAAGCACTGCCACTAGCGGTGTTTGTAGTTTGTGCAAACGCTGTTGGGTTGCACATGCGGTCGTTATCACTTCCAAACAGGTTTGTGGCTTCATCACACGACAACAAGAACGCTTTGTCACCTGTTGAAGAAACATCCGCAAGGTCAGTCGAAGCAATGTGTGCTTGCTCCTCTGTTTTAAATGCATCCTTATAAAACGTGCCATTTAGCCAAGTTCGAATATTGCTTGTGCCGTTCCAAGAGTTGCCATCGCTTACACTTTTGTTCCACTGAACTGCATTTAAGCCCTGCAAACTTATTAGGGTTTGTACGCTGGTACCACTAGCAACACTGCCAGCAGCAGCGCTTCCCGGGCTGCCTAATTTCTTCCACTCAATTAATGTGCTATCTGTGCCTTCTGCTGTTTGCTTGTAATTGCCAAACAGCACGTGGTCGCATTTTGTGCAGTGGTAGGCAACATTGCCTGTGCCATAAGTTTCAAGGCTGTGACCTGTTGTTGCAACGTTAGAGTAATCGTTATTAACTTCTGTGGTTTTACAAACGCTGCATTCAGTTGATATTTTATCAAACGTGCCGCCCCCTGTGCATGTGCTGCAAGCATTACTGTCGTCAGGCAATGTTAAAGTTGTTGCGCTAAAGGCACCATTATGCGCACGGAATTGACCAGTTGCATTATCAGTTGTTCCACTATTAATTTTACTGCCAGTAGATTTGTTTACAACAACATTAATGCCACCTTTTGCAGCAGGTGTGGCATCGGTTGTTTGCACAGTTACAATGAAGTCTTTTGCATCTTCAGTTGCGTTAGGGGACTTTACAGTTAGCACGCCAGTGCTGTTAAAGCTTACCGTTGCGCCTTGAAGCAGAGCACCTGTTGTGGTGTCGCTTGAAGTTTTAACTGTAATTTTGTAGTTTGCATTATCTGCTGGGTTTTTGATTGTGGCAGTGCCGTTTTCATCTGTGGTGTTTTTAAATTCATCGTAACCCATGCAAAACGCTGGGGCAATGGCGCAAGAGTAACTTGGAATGGACCAACTTTCAGGGTTGCCGTTGGAATTAATTTGCATAAAGAGAACCGCGTTTTTCATGTATGGCGAGCGAAGCCACAAGCCAGTTGTGCTGGCATTTGCCGGTGTTGCACCTGCACGGCTTTTGTCCATGTTAGCTAATAATGTATTAGAACCAGCCCCGGCAATTTTTGTTTTAAAGAAGTCATACGCTACACCTTCTGTGTTTACGGCTGGTGCGCAAGAGGAATAACCAGTTGTTCCGTCAACAATTTCTGAATAGGAAAGCAAAAAGAACGGGATTTGTGACGTTGCAACATCTGTTCCTGTGCTGCCCAAGTTATACGCTTTAGTAGTGTCGTTCTTTATGTCGGTGGTAAATTCAGATGGGAATTGCTTATAGATGTCACCACCGCTTTGAAGTTTACTATACAAAGTTGTCGTGCTGTTACAAGAAGTCCAACCACCAACATTTGAATCAGAAGCCCCCAAAGACTCAGCAGCAGGCAAGCTGTGTGTTGCATTAAATGTTAGCACACTGCCATCACCTGTAGTGTCGCTTTCACTGTTCATGTGCGAGCCCACATTGATGATGCGGAATTCAGCATACTTGTTTTTCTGGGCAGCTTCTTCTGTGCCAGTTGTGTTTGTGTTATCTGCCCAGTTTGCAGCTTCTGAGCCATAGGTGGTGTACAGGCGCACTTCATCGCTGTCCATATAGTCTTTGTATTTGGCTAGGGTTTTGCCAGTGGCTGTTGTTTTACCATTTTGTTGCTCGGCTTGCATTTGTTTAACGTCTGCTTTTAAGGTGGTGCCTGAAACAAACGTTGCACTGCTGTCTTTTTTGGCTGCCTCTTTAGCTGCCACTTCCAGCGCTTTGGCACGCGCGGTTGCATCAGTTATTTTGTTTATTTCCGTTAAGTCCAAGCCATCCACCAAGGCTTTAGAAGCTAAAAAGTAAGTGGATGGGCTGTATTTAGTCCACTTTGCATAAAGCTTTGTGTCTGCGCTTAGTGTTGCGGTTGAATTACCATCGACATCAAATTCAAATGGTGTTTTTAGCTCAGGGTCGGTATACCAACCATCAAACACATAGTCATCCTTTGTTGGATCAGTTGGTTTAATTAAGTTGCCACCCTTGCCAACAGTTGATGAAAGCATGCCAGAAACAGCTTGCCCATCGTCGCTTAAACCATTGTTGCCGTTGTAATATGTCACATTAATGGTGTCTAGTACCAGGTTAATCACAGGCCTGGCAGTAATCACACCATAGGTAACAGAAATTCCGCCACTGTCAACTGAACCGTCAATGAAGAAGTCTGACGCATAGTAGGAGTACTCGCCAGAGGTGCGCGACCACCAACGGCAGAAATTATTATAAGTGTAGCAAGCAGTGCCACTAGCTGTGTTTTTGGTTTGTGCAAACGCAGTTGGGCAGCACTTGCGGTCCTTATCACTTGCAAACAGTCTTGTGGCGTCATCGCATGACAACAAGAACACTTTGTCACCTGTTGAAGAAACATCCGCAAGGTCGGTTAAAGCAGTGTATGCTTGCTGTTCTGTATTAAATGCAGCGTTATAGAAAGTGCTATTTAGCCAAGTGCGAATGTTGCTTGTTCCATTCCAAGAGCTGCCATCGCTTTCGCTTTTGTTCCACTGAACTGCGTCTAAGCCTTGCAAGCTTATTAGGGTTTGCACACTAGTGCCACTTGCAACGCTGCCAGAAGCAGCACTGCCCTCGCTGCCTAATTTCCTCCACTCAATTAATGTGCTGTCTGTGCCAGCATCTGTTTGCTTGTAGTTGCCAAACAACACATGGTCGCATTTTGTGCAATGGTAAGCAACGTTACCTGTGCCATAGGTTTCAAGGGTGTGACCCGTGGCCGCAACGTTAGAATAATCGTTAATAACTTTTGTGGTTCCACAAACACTGCAACCTGTGGTTGTTTTTGTTATTGTGCCGCCACCTGTGCACGAGCTGCAGGCTTTGTTGTCATCAGGTAATGTTAGGGTTTCTGTCGTGGTTGTGCCATTGTGTGCACGGAATTGGCCACTTGTGCTGTCAGTTGTGCCACTGTTAATTTTATCGTCAGTAGATTTGTTTACAGTAACACTAACACCACCTTTTGCAGCCGGTGTGGTGTCAGTTGTTTGCACAGTTACAATGAAGTCTTTTACATCCTCAGTTGCGTTAGGGGACTTTACAGTTAGCACGCCAGTGCTGTTAAAGCTTACCGTTGCGCCTTGAAGTACAGAACCTGTGCTAGTGTCACTTGAAGTGTTAACTGTAATTTTATAGTTTGTATTATCTACTGGGTTTTTGATTGT
>CAYVDR010000098.1:1426-6189 GCA_964450625.1 uncultured Senegalimassilia sp. | reverse complement strand
ATGCCTTTTTCCTTTGATTGTTTCTTGTTGACTTGGGCATTATACCCAAATCTTCTAAGCAATTTTAAGTTTGCTTAATTATTGTTACTGATCAATGTTGAAAAGTAACCAAAAAACTTAACGCTAATAACCCCGAGTTATATCATGCAACTGATAAATTATGGTTTGTGCTGCTATATAATTCTAAAAATTATTCAATCTTACTTTCTTTAACTTTTTTCTGCAGACTTTTTACACTTTCATAGAATGCAATATCAACAGCTGTTTTATCTTTATCTATGCGGGTTCGATAGGCTTTATACTCCTCATGAGCTTTATTCATAGCACTTGCATGGCTTATTTTACCTGGACTTTCTAGCACACCCTGACCATAGCGTTTAGAGAAATCATCAAGCTCGCGAACCCAGTCTTTCATGTACATTGGCTGGTGAGCCTCGGCACGCAATTCAGCTAGATCAAAAAATGCTGATACTAAATTGTTTAACCTTTTTAGCTCATCTTCATTTAGATAATTCTTAGCAATTTCTGTTTCTTCGCGCGTGGGTTGTTCGCCTTCAACAACGGTTAAGCCCATGAAAGGTAAAGATGCGTTTGCCCGTTGCATAATTACTTCCGCTGCTGTATGCCCATGCGCTGCGAAATGAATTTTATTTTGCACAGTTTTAAAAAAAAGGATCGATTCTGATGCTTTAGGATCGTAGTCGACACTTGTTGCATACAAATCAAGCACTTGGCGATATAGTAATTTTTCACTGGAACGAATATCCCTAATACGGGCAAGCAATTCTTTCCAATACGTGCCACCGCCTGCATTTTTCAAGGCTTTGTCATTAAGGTTAAAACCTTTTTGCAAATACTCTTTAAGCTGCGCTGTAGCCCACTTGCGAAATTGAATTCCCCTATTCCCGCGAACGCGATAACCAACAGCTAAAACCATTTCAAGCGAGTAATATAAAACGTTATATACTTTACCGTCCGAAGCAGTTGTCCGGAAATTCCGGACAACTGAATGTGCTTCAAGTTCACCATCGTTAATAATATTATTGATATGCTCACTAATAGTTTTTTTTGACACCTGATACAATTCAACCATATTTGCTTGGGTAAGCCACATATTATCACCGTGAAATACACATTCAATTTCTGGCAAACCCTTATTTGATTGATATATAACGAAATCACCAGGTTTTGCAGGCACAATATCATTAGAGCTCATAAATAATTACCTCTTCGATACTGCAAACACTAACCACCACAAATGCTACAAGGCTCATACCCCTGTGCTACTGCTTCACCAAGCGTGATTGAGGAGATGTTTTTGCTCCCCTTTAAAACAGCAGTTTTAATTTCTGTAACTTCTGGGATATCCTTCTTTGAGATTTCAGTGCTTTTACTCATTAACTTGCCCTTTCGTTGAGTATTCGGAAATGTTTTTACCATCAGATTTCATAACTATGGTTCCTTGTTCGTCAGTGCGAAGCACAGTTGCACCGACGTTTTGAAGCGATTGAATGACGTTTGAATTTGGGTGTCCGTAGCTGTTGCTGCCAACCGAAATGACAGCGGTTTGAGGGCTTACTGCCTGCAAAAACGATGTGCTAGAAGATGACTTAGAGCCATGATGAGCAACTTTTAGGACATCGGCATCTAAGTTTTCCTTGCTTGAAACCATTTCGCTTTCTTCCTCTTTTTCAGCATCGCCTTCAAACAGAAACGACTTTTCGCCATGCTGAATGCGAAGCACCAAAGACGAATTGTTGTCACTTTTAGAAGTTGTTCCTGCTGGTTCAACAAATGTAACTTTAGCATCGCCAAGCATGAAGCTGTCCTGCGCATTTGGCACGGTAATGCTTTTGCCTTTTGCGGTCAGGCGCTCGTTTAGCGACTTAAACGTTTTTGTGTCAGACGATGTGCTTGAGCAGTAGAAAGTGCCAACATCTGCATAGGTTAGCGCACCTGAAAGCCCGCCTATGTGGTCGGCGTCGGTGTGCGTTGCAACAATGTAAGTGAGCGATTTTAAATTCAACGTTTTAAGCACCGAATACACTTTTGAAGAGGCTTTTGCTGGCCCCCCATCTATTAAAAGCGACTGCCCTCCGCATGTTAGAAGCGCAGAATCGCCCTCGCCAACATCAATAAAGCGAACAATAAGTTCACTAGATGCACTTTGTGTACTTGTTGCATCTTGGGTGCTATTTGCCGCTTCATCAGCATTTTTCGCTTCAGTGCTTTCTTTGTTTTCCGTTGATTTTTGAGCTTGAACACCCTTGCTGGGTACTGCCTGCTCAACCTCTTCGGTTTGCGGGGTTTGAGTTTCGGGTTCTGTGAGAGCTTTATTCTTAGAGCAGCCAACACAAGACAGAGCAATAACAATTGCAAAGAGGCTTAAAAGAAATTTTCTAAAGTTCTTATTCATGGCGCTAATTATACTCATTTAGGTTGATTGCACAATGAATTGATAAGGCGCATGTGCAAGCTTTATCCGCCAATAATGCTTTTAACGCTGCTTTCAATTGCTGGTGGCATGACGTATTCGCCGCCTAGGGTGTAGGCATTAACAACACCGCCTGCGCTGTTGGTTAAAAAGCCATCAAGCACGCATGTGTTTGTTGCTTCAATTTCGCTGTTGCCGTTTACAAGCAGCATAACGCCGCCCGCCTTACCAGCAAGCGCTGCACCTGCAAGCGCATCAACACCGCCCGGGCTTATGGCGCCCGATGCAATGCATACGGTTCTTGCGGACAAAAGCCCAGCGTTAACAAACGTTTGCGCAATTAAGTTTGATGTGTCAAAGCCATCGTTGCCGCCAATGCGCGCACCCCCTCGCAAGTTGCTGCCAAACACCCCCTCGGCAGATGCGGCAGACACAGCACCTGTGCCGCCAGGCACGAAAATGGCAGCATTTGCAAATGCACCTGTGCTGTCAACCAGCATGTTTGTGGCGCTTTCTGGTAAATGTCGCTCACTGGCGCTGTCGCCTTTGGTTTGTAAGAAAATTGGCACACCGTAAGCATAGGCAAAACTGCTGATTGAAAGCGCATCTTGGAAGTTTTGGCCAAATGCCACAATGGCTTTGTCGCACTTTTGCCCAGCCTGTTGCTTAATGCTTGCAATTTGTTTAGCGCACTCAACAGACGTGTCGTAAAACTCATCGCCAAACACACGAGTGACATTTTGCTTGCTTATGCCAATGCTTTCAAGTGCGCTTTCAAAGTCAAACGGCATAGCACCGCTGCCACCAATAATGTAGACGCTTTTAACACCTAAAGCCTTTAGCGTTTCTGCTGCAGCCTGCGAAAGCTCTGTCCTGCTTGTAAGCACTATGGGAGCATCTAGCACACCCGCAAGCCCTGTAGCAGACATTGCATCGGCAAAATCATCGTCACGCGCTAAAACAGCACAGCTGCTTTGTGAAAACGCTTGGGTAGCAATTGCAGCCGAGGTTTCTGTGGCAGTTGTGCCTGAGAGGTTGCTGGTTTTTTGGCTGCCGTCAAACGCATTGCGCAGTGTGTAACTTGTGCTTCCAATTTTGTATGTGCCAGCTGCAATTTTAGGGTTAGCCCACACGCATTCCTTAGCAGCAAGCGTGAAATTGCCACCGCTGCCAGACACAGTAAACAGTGCACCTTCAAGCTCTAGCGTGTTGCCACTTTGAACTTCGGGCGGCGTATAGCCTGTTGAGGCATTGAATGCAGCCATATTGCTTGGCAAATCCCAGCCGCTTTGCAAGCTGTTGCTGTTCGCACGCCCAAACATGTAAATTTCAGAGATGTTGCTGTTTAAGCCATACAAATAGCTGGCAATTTCTTTGCTGTCCGCCACACTTGCACTAACAAGCGTTATGCCACCGTAAAAGCCCGAGCGGTTAAGTGCGCCAATAGCATCGAATGGGTTAGATGCATCGCACACCGAAACTGTAGCCGGGCTTGCATACGCCACGCCAGCGGCATTAGTGCTGTTTAGCAAAGCGTTTGCAACGTCAATTGAAAGCGCACGAGCGTTTAGCACATCGTATGTAAACTGGCTGTCAACTGCCACACCAGCGTTTTTAATGCTGTTGAGGGCGCTGGTGCTAAACGTTTGCTTGCTTCCCATTACAACAACACATGTGAAATCCTGCAAGCACTTCTGTGTGGCACTGCTCACACTGCCATCGCTTTCGGTGTAGAACACAGGGGCAGCGCACGCATAAGCGTATGACGCTGCTGCACATGCGGTGTTGTTTAGCGAGTTCACGTCCAACAGCAGCGCAGTTGTGCCCCAAGGGTGCTCGCTTTCGGGGAAGTTGAAGCGGCTTCTAATTGATGTACCCGTTGACATTTTTGAAATTTCATAAGACTTAACAGCAAATTCAGATGCACTGAGTTCACTTGCGCTGTTGTTCCATGCGCCGCTTCCACTAAGCTTTTTGTTCTCGTCAAGAAGTGCTGTGTCAATTGCGCCCGACTTCGCGCTAAACTGCGAACATATGCCAAAGCCGAAGTTGGCATCCGTTGTGGTTTGCACATTTATGGCTGCCTTTGTAAGCCCTGCCCAAGAAACGCCAACAAGTGCCGACGTTAAATCGCTTGTGCCAACACAAAGCGCAAAATGGTTGTCGCTTTCGCTGTAAACGTTTGCACTGCTTTGCGCCTCGCTTGCTGCAGTTGCTGCATACCACGTTGGCATGTCGACCGAACTTGACCCAGGCGTTGACACATTAGTGCAGCACGTTGTTTGTGCAGGTGCGTTTGTAAACCTGTTTACAACCTTGCTTGCACCCC
>CAYVDR010000098.1:0-1326 GCA_964450625.1 uncultured Senegalimassilia sp. | reverse complement strand
TTTGTAAACCTGTTTACAACCTTGCTTGCACCCCCGCGCACTAAAACCCACTCTTGCAAAGTGCCAGTGTACGTGCCAGTTCCAGTTAGCGTTACAAGAACAGGCCCGCCACTTTCGCCATATGCTGCCATAATGTCGCTGAGGCTTTGCGCACTGGCTAACTTTTTGTTTTCAGTATTCCATGCCTGATAAGTTATTGAATAGTCGCTTGAGTTCAATTTGTTGCCAAACGCATCCGTTGGGTTTAGCGCATCAAGCAGTGCCTGTGTTGAGCCCGAAAGCTCAAAATAGGAACTTGCATAGCAGTTGTTAGGGTTGTAGTTTGCATCGGTGAAAAACCTGTTTGCGTCAAACGTTGAGTCTTGCTGCACACCATCAAGCAGCCACTCGCTTAAGTTGGCGTCGTTTTGCGCTTGCTGTTGCGTTTGAATGCTGCTGTTTAGCTTGCCAGCTGAAATGTCGTTTGCAGGCACAAGGTAGGCAGAGCACGAATCGGTAAGCTTAATGCGCTGGCTTTGGGCATTCGTTAGCTTCCACGCCCAATTTATGGACGTGTCAAGCCCTGCAGCAGCGGCTGCAGTGTTTGGGTTAACAGCTTCAATGTTGCCGTCAAGCGCACACGAGCTTTGGGCATAAACGCTGCTGTTTGCAAACACATCGCTTGTGCTGATATTGCCAGAAGCAATGCTTGACACGCTGGTGCCAGTTGCAAACTGCAGCCGTGCATAGCGCCCAGTGCCAAATTCGCTGGCAGCTTGAACGCTGGCAGCGTTGTTGGTTGCATAAAACGTAACGCCTAAGTAAACATTTGGGGTGCTTTGGGCGTTTTCCCAAATGTCAACCTTAGCGTTGTTTAAAAGCGCTTGGTTTTCGTTTGTCCAGTACGACTGCGCAGGCGAAAACAGCAAGTTCTTCAGCGCTGGACAATTGGCAAAGCAAGCATATGTGGAGGAATTGCCATACAGCACTGCAAACGAACCACGGGCAGCCCCTGCACGAAACACAACAGTTTCAAGGCTTGTGCAGCCTGCAAATGTGTTGTCGCTTAAGCCAACGTTTGCACAAGGGCCAAATGCCTCATGCCAGTAGGCTTGGTGACCTGACGTAAACTTCACAGTGCTGTTAGAGCCAATGAGAGTGTTTGGGTTTAGTTCTTCAAACGTTGAATAATAGTTTGCCTTTTGATTTGCGTCCATAAGCGCAGGCAACGCTATGGTTTTTAAACTTGTGCAACCCTCAAATGCGCTTGAGCCAACACATGGCAGGGCAACCAAAGACGAAAACGGCTCGGGCAATTGAATTTTAGCGCCCTCGGGGAATGTAACG
>CAYVDR010000097.1:0-6194 GCA_964450625.1 uncultured Senegalimassilia sp. | reverse complement strand
CTTGCTTTGTTGGAAATTCAACGCTTACGTTTTCGCAACCTAAAATAAATGCCATTAACAATGCCTTCTAACCTGTGCGATTCGCACTTACAGCCGCCTGCCAACAATTAAACAAACAGCGCTTAAGCCACACGTAACAACAAGCCAACACACACCCATCCCGATCCAAAACGCCGTTGGGTACATTGTTATAAGCAGGCTGTTTATGTCAAACGTCCACGTTCCGCCTGTAAAAAGAAGCCCGTGAAGCGTGTTGAAAAAGCCGTAAAAATCAATTGTGCCCCACACCAACATACAAACAAACAGCGCAAACACAATGCACGCAGCAGCTTTAAGCACGCGCCCCATTGTGCGCTTGCCTGCGCGCACGCCAACGTGCGCCATACCTGCAATAGTCAAAAGCAAAACAGCAATAATAACTGGCTTTACGGTTTTAACAACGTTGTAAACGTCATCAAGGTGGCTTATGGCTTTTGCATCAAGCATGCGGCTGTCACTAGAAAGTGTGGTGCTAATGCTTCTGCCTGCCGAGCTAACTGCAGTGTTAGCTGCATCAATTGCGCTGTTCATTTCTGTTGCATCGTGGTTGTCAAATGTGTAGTGCTTGCAGGCAATGGCCATGCTAGTAAGCTCGTCTTTTGTGAAAGGGGTGTTTGGCTGGTCTGCACCAGAGAACATTTGCGAGAGTGTGCGCGTTGCAACATCGGGCACAGCAACGCTTACAAACCCTGCACACACTAGCGACACAGCAAGCAAAAGTGCTGTGCCAACAGCCACTATGTTGTCTATTACTTTAATAAAACGCCCCGCCTTGCCCTACCACTCAAGCACACTGTAGCCGCACTTTTGTGCAGTGCGCAGCAGGGGTTTGTCGGGGTTTACAGCAAACGCGTGCGCAGCACTTCCCAACATTGAGCGGTCGGAATGGTGGTCTCCGTAGGCGCATTTAAGCTCCCACGCGCCACTGCCCCATTTTGCATTGGCAAACCGCTTAAGCTGAACCATTTTTTCTTCGCCTTCAACAGGCTTTCCATCCACTTCGCACATGTAAGTGCCATCGGCCGCTTTGCGCATTTTTGTAGAAACCTGAAAATCGATTGGACGCACCTGCATACACGCAGTAATTATTGGCTCAAAAGTTGCCGTAACAGCAACAATTTTTACACCCTGATTGTGCAAGCGCTCCATTTCCGCTAGCGCCTGCGGGCGAAAAAGCTTGTCAACATGTTGAAAGTAAAAGTCCTGCAAAAAGGCATCAACTTCGCTAACCGGCATGCCTGCAAACGCACGGAACACAAGCCCGCGCACCCATGCCTCGTTTTGCGGCAGGCGAAACTTATACGCCGCCCCCCAAGCGCCAATGCGCGCCACAACAGACGCTGGCAACATGTGACGCGCAACAAGTTGACGCACCAAAAGCACGGGCGAATTGCCGCGTATGCATGTGCCATCAAAATCGAATGCTGCTATTTCTATGCTCTTACCCGCAGTTTTAGCTGTTTCTAAATTCTGTTGCTTAACTGAACTGTACATTAAGGTTGCTTTCATTGCTCTAACTACTTTTACAAAAGCTGCATTCTAACAGTAATATTTAATTATGCAGAAAACTGCACGTTAGGAAAAACCTATTGCAATTCTGTTTGCCCTTGTATTGCCACCGCTTAATGTAATTTATGCGCCAATCCTAGCCTCATTTACACACAGGCAACATTTTTTTCAGGCTTCGCTGCTAAAATAACGTTGGCTTTAAATACTTTACGCCAAATTTCACGTTTCTCATGTATTAACGAGTTAGATAAAAGGAGTTTTAATGGCAAGAGAATTTATGTCAATGGACGGCAACACAGCAGCGGCTTACGTGTCGTATGCTTTTACAGAAGTTGCTGGTATATACCCAATTACGCCTTCAAGCCCCATGGCCGACTTAGTTGACCAATGGTCGGCAGCAGGGCGCAAAAACATTTTTGGCACGCACGTTAAAGTTTGCGAAATGCAATCGGAAGGCGGCGCAGCTGGTGCTGTTCACGGCAGCCTTGCAACTGGTGCCCTAACCACAACATACACAGCCTCACAAGGCCTTTTGCTAATGATTCCCAACATGTACAAAATTGCTGCTGAAGGGCTGCCTAGCGTGTTTCACGTTAGCGCGCGCACAGTGTCAAGTCATGCGCTAAACATCTTTGGCGACCACTCCGACGTTATGGCTTGCCGCCAAACGGGCTTTGCAATGCTTGCAGAAACAAACGTGCAGGAGGTCATGGACTTGTCGGCTGTGGCACACCTTTCAGCAATTGCTGGGCACGTGCCATTCATCAATTTCTTCGACGGCTTTCGCACATCGCACGAAGTGCAAAAAATTGAAGCTTGGGACTACAGCGATTTGGCAGACATGTGTGATTTCGAGGCTGTTTGCAACTTCCGCAAACATGCACTAAACCCAGCACACCCCGCCATGCGCGGCAGCCACGAAAACGGCGACACGTTCTTCCAAAACCGCGAGGCCTGCAACAGCACTTATGCTGCGCTGCCAGACGTTGTAGAACAATACATGAACAAGGTTAACGAAAAGCTTGGCACAAACTACAAGCCGTTTAACTACTACGGCGCAAAGGATGCAACTCGTGTAATTGTTGCCATGGGAAGCATTTGTGATGTTGCCGCCGAGGTCATTGATTATTTGTGCGCACAAGGCGAAAAGGTTGGGCTTGTGTGCGTGCGCCTATACCGCCCATTTGACACCGCACGCTTTGTGGCAGCGCTGCCTGAAACCTGCGAAAAAATTGCAGTGCTTGACCGCACGAAAGAGCCTGGTGGCCGTGAACCTTTGTACTTGGACGTTGTTAACGCACTTGTTGAGCAAGGTCGCACAAACATCCACGTTATTGGTGGCAGGTATGGCTTGGGCAGCAAGGACACGCCACCTGCATCCGTATTTGCAGTTTACAGTGAACTTGCAAAAAGTGCTCCTAAAAGCGAGTTTACAATTGGCATTGTTGACGACGTTACAAACATGTCGCTTGACGAGCCAGCTGAAGTGCCAGCTACGGCCGCCGCAGGCACAATTGAGTGCAAGTTCTGGGGTCTTGGCGGCGATGGCACAGTTGGTGCAAACAAAAACTCCGTCAAAATTATTGGCAACCACACCAATAAATATGTTCAGGCTTACTTCCAATACGACTCCAAGAAAACTGGCGGCGTGACAATAAGCCACTTGCGCTTTGGTGATAGCCCAATTCGCAGCAGCTACTACATAAACAAGGCAGACTTTGTTGCATGCCATAACCCCAGCTACATCACGAAAAACTTCCCAATTGTTAACGATGTGAAGCCAGGTGGCTCGCTAATGATTAACTGCCAGTGGCCGCCTGAGGAACTTGAGGCGCACCTGTCTGCCGAGGCAAAGCAATACATCGCTAAAAACAACATTTCGCTTTACACAATTAACGCCATTGATTTAGCTCGCGAAATTGGCATGGGCAAGCGCACAAACACAATTTTGCAGTCAGCATTTTTCGCGCTTGCAAAAATTTTGCCAGCTGAGGATGCCATCAAATACATGAAGGATGCAGCAACAAAATCCTACATGAAAAAGGGCCAGGAAATTGTTGACATGAACCACAAAGCAATTGATGCTGGCGCCACGGCGTTTGTTAAAGTTGATGTGCCTGCAAGCTGGGCAAATGCAACTTCAACTGCAAAAGATGAAGCCCTAGAAGGCAAGCCTGCGCTAGTTAAGCAAGTTCGCGAAATCATGCAACCTGTTGGGCGCATGGAAGGTGACAGCTTGCCAGTTTCGGTGTTTAAAGAACATGCCGACGGCCAGTTCGAGCTTGGCGCTTCAGCATACGAAAAACGTGGCGTTTCCACAAGCGTTGCAAGCTGGGATGCAAGCAAATGCAGCCAATGCAACAGCTGCGCATTCGTTTGCCCGCACGCTTGCATCCGCCCTTATGGCTTAACGGATGCCGAGGTTGAAGCTGCACCAGATGCATTAAATGCGCTTGAGCTGCGTGGCAAGGTGAAGGGCTTGAAGTACACGCTTGCAATAAGCCCACTTGACTGCTTGGGTTGCGGTGTGTGCGTGAAGGCTTGCAACAAAGAAGCGCTGCACATGGCCAACTTAAAAGACGAACTTGAAGCACAAAAAGTGTTTGACTATTGCGTTTCAAACGTGTCGGAAAAACCAGAAATTGAAGATGCTACTGTGCGCGGAAGCCAGTTTAAGCAGCCGCTGCTTGAGTTTTCTGGTGCATGCGCGGGTTGTGCACAAACAGCTTATGCTCGCTTAATCACTCAGCTTTACGGCAGGCGCATGTACATCTCTAATGCAACGGGTTGCTCGTCCATTTGGGGCGGGCCTGCCGCAACATCGCCTTACACAACAAATAAGCAAGGCGAAGGTCCTGCGTGGTCTAACAGCTTGTTTGAGGACAACGCAGAGCATGGCCTTGGCATGCTGCTTGGCTACAATGCCATTGCAAACATGCTTGAACAAGCTGCTAAAACGCTGGTCAGCGAAGGCGTTTGCGCAACAGAGGCACAAGCTTGGCTTGATGCAAAGAACAGTGCTGATGCATCCGAGGCAGCAGCAGACGCACTTGTAAGTGCCGTTGAAGCTGCTGGGCAAATTGAAGGCGAAGCTGCAAGTGCAGCAGCACACATTCTAAAGCACAAGGAATACCTGGCTAAGAAATCGGTCTGGATTTTCGGCGGTGACGGCTGGGCATACGACATTGGCTACGGCGGCCTTGACCACGTGCTTGCCTCGGGCGAGGATGTTAACGTGTTTGTGTTTGACACCGAGGTTTACTCAAACACTGGCGGGCAGGCTTCTAAAGCTTCAAACATTGGGCAGGTCGCGCAATTTGCTGCCGCTGGCAAAGACATAAAGAAGAAGTCGCTTGCTGAAATTGCAATGGCATACGGCTATGTTTACGTGGCGCAAATTGCAATGGGTGCAAAGCCTGCACAAACACTAAAAGCCATCACAGAGGCTGAAAGCTACCCAGGCCCCTCACTAATTATTGCTTACTCACCGTGCGAGATGCACTCCATTAAAGGCGGCATGGTTAACTGCCAAACGGAAATGAAGAAGGCTGTGGACTGCGGTTATTGGAACTTGTTTAGGTTTAACCCCGCTGCTGAAGCTGGCAAGAAGTTTACGCTTGACAGCAAAGAGCCCCAGGGCGGCTACCAGGACTTCCTAATGAACGAGGCGCGCTACAGCAGGCTTACGCGCGAATTCCCCAAGCGTGCTGAAACTCTGTTTGCTAAAAACGAGGCAAATGCAATTGAGCGCTACAAACACCTGCTTCGCTTAAAGGAAATGTACGACGGGGAATAAACGTTCAGAACAGCTAGAGTTTCAAAGCTAACCCACAACAATTTATAAACACAAATTTTTAAAACCAGCCATTTGCTTGAGTGGCTGGTTTTTTAGTGTATAATTCCCAGCTAACAAAACGCCTAAAGTTTGTTTAGTTCAAAGGGGCTTTTATGGCACTGTATTACAAAAGGGTTGGCATTATTGGCGCACTTGACGAGGAAGTTGCAGCCCTAATTTCAAGCATTACACTGCTTAGCAATGGCGAATTTTTGCCCGAAACTCACGAGCTAAACGCCAGCTACCACTTTGGAAAAATTAAAAACCAGGAAGTTGTCGTTGTGCGCTGCGGCGTTGGTAAGGTGAACTCTTCCATTTGCGCACAGCATTTAATAGACAAGTACAAAGTTAACGCAATTATAAGCATGGGCGTTGCAGGTGGTGTGTCACCTGCTGTTAAGCAAAACGACGTCATTATTTCCGAAGTTCATTTGCACCACGACATGCGTGGCTTTGGCGCGCCTAGCATCATTCCCATGATGGAAAACGCATCAACGTTTAAATCGAACGAAGGCTTGGTTGAGTGCGCAAAACGTGCGTGCGAAAAAGCCATAGAGCCTGGCTGCTGGCATGTTGGCTTAAACGTTTCAGGCGATGAATTTGTACAATCCAACGAAAAACGCGATTGGCTGTACAAAACGTTTGGTGCGCTTTGCTGCGAAATGGAAGGCGCTGGCGTTGCTCACACGTGCGCTGTAAACACGCTGCCGTTTTTAGGGGTGCGCGCAATTTCCGATTCCGCAAATGAACAAGCCATTTCAACGTTTGAGGAAAACAAAGCAAATGCCATAAAGCAACTAACAGCAGTTGT
>CAYVDR010000096.1:0-6214 GCA_964450625.1 uncultured Senegalimassilia sp. | reverse complement strand
GCTGATGTTGTGTTCATCCCTAAAAGACCTGAAGACACACGTTGTACACCGTTTATTGTTGAGCTTAAAGCATGCGGCGGCAAAAAAGGCAGTGCTGCCGCTGCACTTGCACAAATCAAACAACGCAACTATGCTTCTATTTTCAACGATGCTCTAACAGGTGAACAACAATTTGCACATCAACCCTTGGCAGTAGCCATTGTGTGGGACAAACAAACAAAAGTGCATGAGTGCGCAATTGCGGGGTTGTAGGGCGAATCTTAGTGCATTTAACTACTAAGCATAGGAAGGCTTGCACTAACTTAAAACACATGCAAAAAAGAGCTTACGGCAATAGTTGAAACAGCGTTTGAGTAGAAATGTGAGATGAAAAAAGCGAGCGGGAGTTTTAGTTCCGCTCGCTTTGCGTTAAAGCTGGCTAGGTAATTTTAAATGTGCTCTATAATTTCTTAGCTTTTTTTCTGCTCTGTAGTCACTGCGTTTGCTTCCCATTTTGCATAGAGTGTAACATCACCTGTTTGCGTTTCTGAAATGCTGGTTACTGCTTTTGTGCAATCGGCATCGCTAAACCAGCCTGCAAATTTGTAGCCACCCCTTACTGGGTTTTCAAGTGTTTTAACGCCTTTGCCAAATGTGTATGTATCAGGGTTTGCGGCGGCGTTTTTCCCTTCGTTTAGGTTGTATGTAATTTTGAATGTGCTTGTTTTGCTGTCCTTAAGTGCCTTTGCTAATTCGTTTACACATGTGTTGTTCACAGTTGCATTGTTTGTTTCAGCAGCTTTTTCATTGGTTGTTCCGCTTTCTTTGTTGTCGCTTTTACTTTCACTTGTAGCAGTTTCATTTGTTGTTGTTTCTGCTTTGGTTGCTCTTGCTTGTGCTTTTTCATCACTTACTTTTTGCGCGCTGGTTGCAGTATTGTTTTCGTTAGTTTTTTGCTCTGTTGCATTTGCGCTGGCAACAGTGGCATTTTTATAAGTAGTGGCGCCGTAGCATATAACGGGTTTAGCGTTTGAGGGTGTAGGAGTTTCTATTTTTGGCTCAGCAAAAGCCCATCTGTTTGCATTTATTGTGTTATTGAGTATTGCAGAGGTTGGGAAGTCGTAAAGCACAACACCGTAAGCTTTCTGCCCATATTTTGCATAAGGGTTTGAATTCAAAAACTTAGCCTTTACATCATCGGCATAATCGCCAGGCGTTGTGAAAAACTTAGGTGAGTGCCAAGAAATGTTTGTGTATGTGCATTTTTGCTCAATTTGGGTATTATTGCCATATTTGACCTCAGGTGCTTTTTTGAAAACATCGTTTAGGTTGGAAACCTTGTCACTTACAGAGCACTCCCAATTGTTGTATATGCCAGATGCTTTTTGCATAAAGCCTGAACCGTTAAGAATTTTTCCACGTACGCTACCTAGTGTCGTTGTGTTTGAGTAATTGCTGTCTTGAACAACACCGAATGAATCCTGCAAACTGGCAAGTTCAGCGTCTTTTTTGTCGCCGCCTTCTTTTTGGAAGTTAATGAAAACAAATTCAGATGGGTTTTGAGCTAAATAATCTTTTATGGTTGTCAAAACAGATTTTAGAGTAAGCTGGTGCTTGCCACTGTCGTCCATGCATTCATAGCCGTTTATGATTGTAAGACCATAGCCATGCCAAAGTTGAAATTCGCCGTTTTTGTAAACATAGCGGAAGTCAAATGCGCGAACGCCTGCTTCAAGTTGCTTTTGAATGTTTTTGTCTTGGCATTTTGCTAGGGATTTTGTTGCACCTTTTGGGTTAAACGTTGCAGAATCGTGTGTGCCAGGAATTGTCAGCTGACTTATGGCAGTGCTGTCATCAACATTTGATTGCCAGTTTTTGCCTTCAGCTTTAATGTTTGCAACAGCGCTTGCATGGTCCGCTTGTTTTTTTGCCTGTTCATCGTTGTATTTTTTCCATTCATCAGCATTAAATGATTGCACTGGCAGGGTGTTTTCAACTTGTGTTCGCACTGCATTGTTTGCATCTTCTATGGTTGTTTTTGCAAAAGCTTTACTTTTCAGAACTGGTGTCATGCCAATTGCTAGCACTAATGCCACACATGCTGTAACCGTTGCGCGAAAGATAGTTTTTACATTTTCTTTGTTTTGCTGGTTGTTTGAACCTGCCTTTACAGTTTTCATTTTAAACAACTCCTTTTCATCGATTGGGCGATGTTTCCCACCACTTTTACGCTGTGGCCGCGTTACTAACGAATTTCTGTTCGATTGAAACTTATATTAAATGCTTTCACTTGAAAAATTCCTCATTTCAATTGAACATGGGGTATTTTACACAAATAATGTAAGTCTGTCCATTATTTTTTGCAATTTAGTGGATTTTCATACTATTTTTTCACAGAATATTACAAATAAGGGAACACGTGTTTTAATTTTGATAAAGCGGTTAAATTAAAATAGAGAACAAGAATTTTATTACACATGGTATTCTTGGATTGGTTTACCTATATAGCCTGATTGTGAAAAAGGCTTATTATTCTTTTATAGCTATAGTAAAATTGAAAAATAAATTTAAAGTTGAAAGAGGGTTTGCCGCATGATAGAAAAATCCAAAGCTAAAGAAGCATCAGGTGTGCTTGATGCTGTCATAAACAACGTTGAAACCGTTATTGTGGGCAAGCGCGAGGCAGTTGAACTTGTTGTTTGTGCGCTTGTTGCACGTGGGCATGTGTTGTTGGAAGACTTGCCTGGCACAGGCAAAACATCGCTTGTGCGTGCGCTTGCACGCTCGGTTGATTGCAAGTTTTCGCGCATTCAGTTCACGCCCGATGTTATGCCCTCCGATGTTTCAGGTTTTTCAATCTTTAACCAAAAAACCCGTGATTTTGAGTTTCGCCCTGGTGGCATTATGTCAAACCTTGTGCTGGCAGACGAAATTAACCGTGCAAGTGCCAAAACCCAATCCGCGCTTCTTGAGGCCATGGAAGAGCGCCAAGTTACAGTTGATGGCATAACGCATGCACTCGATGCGCCGTTTATGGTGCTTGCAACGCAAAACCCAATTGAGCAGTATGGCACATACCCGCTGCCTGAAGCGCAGCTTGACCGCTTTTTAATTAAGCTTTCCATGGGCTACCCTCTAATGGATGAAGAAGTGCGTGTTGTTTTGAAAAGTGCTGCTGCAAAGGCAAGCATAAAGCCTGTTGCAACTGCTGCGCAGCTTGTGTCCATTCAACAGTGTGCGCAAAACGTTCACGTCTCGGTGCCTGTTGCACGCTACGCTGTGCAGGTGTGTGCAGCAACTCGCAGCATGCGTGAGTGTGCATGCGGCTCAAGCCCTCGTGGTTCAATTGCACTTATTGCGCTTGCGCAAGCTCATGCGCTGCTTCGTGGGCGCACTTACGTGGTGCCAGACGACATAAAGTACTTGGCGCCTTACGTTTTAGGCCACCGCATAATATTGACGCACGAGGCAAAAGTGCAGGGCAGGACGGCAGCAGCTGTTGTTGATTCAATTTTGGATTCCGTGGAAGTGCCCCTTGCAAGTGAAAATGACTTTGCGCCAGATGCCAGCGAAGAAACTTCAAAGTAGTAAAACTATCAAGTAATGGCAACAGCCTCAAAAAAACATTGGAAGTTAAAATTTCTTGCGTGCGCTGGCATTATTGCTGCGTGTGCGCTGCTTGCGTTTGCGGTGGGCGACGAAAACTACAACGCCACTGCCATTGGCTGGATGCCGCTTATTGCTGTTGTGAGTGCAATTTTGTTTGCATTTATTTATGTTCGCATTCTAAAGGCTGGGCTTAGCGTTTCGGCAAAATCTATGCTTCACGATTGCCGCCGTGGCGATGATATTGCATTTGACGTGCACTTTCGCAACAAAACGCCTTTGTTTTTCTTTCGTGTTGAAGCTTATTTTTATGTTTCCGATTTGTTTGGTCAGGTTGCTTCCGAGGCTTCTACCACAATTTCTTTCGCACCGTTTGAAAAGTATGACTTTTCGTTCAGCGCATCGTTTGACCACATTGGCACATACACAGCAGGCCTTGACAAGCTTGTTGTCTGCGATTTTCTGCGCCTGTTCACAGCAGAAATTGAAGGCGACAGAACCCAAACTGTTCACGTAACGCCGCGCATTCAAAGCTTGGAGCACTTAGAGCTTTCTGTTGAATCCGACAAAGAAGCCCCAGTGCCCAGAAAATCAGTGTTTGCCGACTCGCTTGACTATGCTTACGTTCGCCCCTATGTGCCAGGCGACCCTCTAAAAACAATTCACTGGAAGCTTTCTTCACGCACGGAAGGCTACATGACACGCTTGTTTGAGGAAAACACGAACCCTGGCGTGGCCGTTGTTTTGGATTTCTACTCAACCGAAACAAATTCCGCATGCTTAATGGGCATTTTTGATGCCGTTGTTGAAGTTGGGTTTTCCGTTGGCGACTATGCACGTGAAGAGGGGCTTGACACCGAAATTCACTATACAAACCGCAAAGGCGAGCCTGTTATGTGCACGTCGTGGGTGTCGGCTGAGCTTGACGAGATTATTGCCGACATGCCATCCATCACAAACGATGCAAACAAAGAACAAGACGCAGTTTCAATATTGCTCGGGCAGCTTCGCAACCAATTTGGCCAAAACAACCTGGTTGTTTGCACTTCCAATTTGTCACCCGACATCATCTCAACAATTCTTGACGCAAAAATGCGAAGGAAAAACCCCATACTGTTTGCAATTGCACCAGCACACCTTGAAGGTCGTGAACTTGAAAAGTGGAAAGCACCGCTAAAGCAGCTTAGTGGGGCAAACATTGCGTACAAAGTGCTCAGTCGTTCGGACGATTTAGTGGGCGGGGGGCAATAAGCATGAAGAATAAGTGGCTGTTTTTCAAAAGTGCTTTGCCTGATTTTTTGCTTGTTTTGGCTCTGTCGTGTGCTCTTGTGCTAACTGTGTCATTTGCGTTTGAAAGCGTGCCAGCTTACCGCTCAAACCCTTTCATCGCCACAGCAATTTGCGCACCTTCGCTTTTAATTTGCTATGCTGGAACAATTTCCAGGCGTGCAGTGCTTCCTGCTGCTTTGGCAACAGTTGCATATTCTGTGCTTGTGTGCTGGCTTGCAATAGCAATAATGCCTGAAGGCGTGCCAATTTTTGTTGACAGTGCCCTAAACGATGTTGCGGAAAATTATTTAACGTACGCGGTAATTTGCGTTGTTGTGCCACCGCTTGTTTTCTTGCTCTCCAGGCGCGCAGTAGGGCTTGTTTTTTTGTTTTTGCTCTCCACCATAACGTGCGCATGGGTGCAGTTTTTGTACCGTGACTGGGCAGAAAACAATGGGCTTTTAATATCTGTGCTTGTGTTAGTGCTTACGGGAATGTTGTTTGTCTTTCAAACTTACCGCACAAGTGTGCTCGGGGCGAAACGTGCTAAAAAAACAATGTTTGGCTTTGTGCTTTTGTATGCTGGGTTGCTTTCTTGTGCATGCGCTGCCATTGCTGCGGCAGTGTTCTTTGGCATTCTGCAGCCATTGGGCTTGCAAACGCTTGATGTGCGCCCTTTCCAGGAATACTATTCAGTCCCCGAAATTGAGTACTCGGGCGTCTACGACAACCAGCAAGTTGAAAGCGACACTAAAACAACAAACCAAACAAACGATGAGCAAAAAGACTCCAACCAAAATGCTGAAGGTGGGCAAGAGAGCGACACATCAGAAGAGCCGCAAGCAGACCCAAGCTCTCCAGTTCAACAGTTCATGTCGCAGTTTTCTGATGACAGCTGGGTTCAAGAGTTCAACCCAATAAATTACGAAACGTTTAACTACACTGTCATTATTGTTACTCTTTGCATCTTGGCTTTCATTGCTGCTTTAATTGTGCTTCGCAGAAGCAGGCGGCTTGCAAGGCTTAAAAAAATTGAGTCCAAGCCAGTTGCCTACCAAGTTTGTTGGCTTTATAACTTCATTAACAGCCGTTTGAAGCGCCTCAAAATTGAGCGACCGAAAACGCTTACGCCAATGGAGTTTGCGCTAACATCCCAGCGGCGTTTGCTTGAGTTTTCCGAAGGCACTGGCGGTGTTGATTATGTGCGCATAACCGACATCTACCAGCGCACTTGTTTTGGGGCAAACAATCCAACAGCCGCCGAGATTAAAGACATAAAAGCATATTACTTGGCATTTTTTAAAAACGCACGCCACTATAGCGGCAACATAAAGTGGCTGTGGCGTTTTTGGCGCATTTA
>CAYVDR010000095.1:0-6349 GCA_964450625.1 uncultured Senegalimassilia sp. | reverse complement strand
CCAAGCTTTTGGATGTATGTTTTAAAATCGGCTGCACATTCAATCATGTCGCGCAAAATAGACTTTGGGTTAAGCGAAAAATCGCGCGCCCACGGCACACTTTTACAATACGTTGTAAAAGCAGAGTCCAAAAGTTCTTCAAGCGGTTTTTCATACGTTATTTCTTTTATACGCTCAAGGCGCTCAAAATAATCGACTCTGTTCATTTTCATCTCAGCCATTGCTTTATCGCGCGCCTTCTTCTGCTGAATGCGAAGAATTTGCCTTGGGTTTTCAAGCGTGGCTTCAACCATGGAAATAACATCTAAGTCATACGTTTCACTCTCAGGTTCTAATAACTCAAGTGCTGCAAGCAAAAAAGGAGATAAGGGCTGGTCAAGAGCAAAATCTTCTGGAAGTTCCACCGTAAGCGAATGCTGTACTTGCCCGCCTTCACCCACATTTTCAACAACAACACCGCCATCAAGCAACGTTTGCAAAATCTCACATGCACGTTTCTGCAATGCCTGTTTTTGCTCAGGCGGCTGAAGTGAACTTTCAATGAGTTTATTAGCAGTCTCTAGCACATTGCCACCAAGTTCAGCCATTGCAAGCATCATGGAATGAGAAATTTTAAGGTGCGGCTGAAGTGGCAAGGGCGAAGAATTAATAAGATAATCAAACGTTACCTTAGACCACATTACAAAGTTTAGTGGCGGTTTTTTCTTCTTAATACGTCGAAGCTTTTTAGCATCTCCCCCAGCTTTGACCTCCATTTTATGGTTCTCAATTTCGTGCGGCGGTGCCATAGCAAGCACTTTGCCCTCGGTGTCAAAGCCACTTCTGCCAGCGCGACCTGCAATTTGGTGAAACTCCCTGCTTTTAATACGACGCTCACGGTTTCCATCAAACTTTGTAAGCTGCGTAAATAAAACAGTATGAATTGGCACGTTAATGCCAACACCTAAGGTGTCGGTACCGCAAATTACTGGCAAATGCCCCATCTGGGCAAGCTTTTCAACAAGCAGGCGGTAGCGCGGCAAAAGCCCTGCATGATGCACACCAACACCACAGCCAAGCAAGCGCTTTAACGTTTTACCAAATGCCGTGTTAAAATTCGTGCCCTTCATGGCCTTTTTTATTTTTGCGCGCTGTTGCTTTGTTGCAACACCAAAGCTTGCAAGAGCTTGAGCGCTTTTAAGCGCTGCATCTTGGGCAAAGTGCACAACATAAATTGGACCCTCATCAGCTCTAATAGCAAGCTTAACGCAAACTTCCAACGGGTCTAACATATATTCATATTCAAGTGGAATTGGGCGTTTTGCATCCGTGATGTTTGAAACTTCCCTGTTGGTTTGACGCTTTAGCAAACCCTCAATTTGTGTCATGTCACCAAGTGTGGCACTCATTAAGAAAAACTGGGTTTTAGGAAGCGTTAAAAGCGGCACTTGCCACGCCCAACCACGCTGGGAATCGGCAAAAAAATGAAACTCATCAACAGCAACACTGTGAACAGGTGGCTGACCGCATTCATCACACTTTTCACGAAGAGCCAAGTTAGCAAGTATTTCTTGCGTGCAACAAATTACAGGGGCTTCAATGTTAATGCGCACATCGCCTGTTATCATGCCAACATTTTCTTTGCCCAAAAGCTTGACTAAATTAAAAAACTTTTCGCTTACCAAAGCTTTTATGGGCGCAGTGTAGTAAGACGTTTCACCAAAGCACATTGCCATAAAATGCATTCCAAGCGCAACTAAACTTTTACCACTGCCCGTAGGAGTGCCCAAAATTACATGGTCGCCCACCATAATTGACATTAGAGCCTCTTCTTGGTGCGGCCAAAGTTCAATGCCTTGCTCATGTGCCCAGCCAACAAAAGCCTCAAAGGCATCCTCTTCGCTTAAATTTTCTTTAGTGTCATATAACTTACAAGCAAGTGCGCCGAGTTCGCCATTATTATTGCTGCTCAACTAAATGCCCCCTTTTAACTGGTGTTTTGGCAATGCGCGAAACACCTTAATAATCATTTGCAGCCTCACTTGACATCCAGTTTTTATAAAACTGCTCATAAGTGCCAGCAATAATTGCCGCCCTAGCTTCACTCATCAAATGAATTAGAAAGTGCAAATTGTGAATTGAAAGCAAAATGGAACCTAACATTTCATTTTGTTTTACAAGGTGGCGCAAGTATGCACGAGTGAAGTTTTTGCACGTATAGCACTCACATTCACTGTCAAGTGCAGAGAAATCACGTTTATATTTTGCATTGCGCAAATTCATGCGGCCTGTGCTTGAAAAAGCAGTGCCCATGCGTGCTGTACGTGTTGGCAGCACGCAATCAAACATGTCAACCCCTTCATACACTGCACGAACAAGAGTTGTTGGGTTGCCAACACCCATTAAATAGCGTGGGCGATTACTTGGCAGCGCACGTGCGACCGCACCTAGCGTTTCAAACATAACCTCATGGCTTTCGCCTACTGAATAGCCACCAATGCCAAAGCCGCCAAAACACCTGCCGCCTGCTGCAAGCGAGTCGCTTTCAATTTCCAGCAAATGCGAAATGCTGCGCTTGCGCAAGTCAAGTTCCATGCCACCTTGCACGATGCCAAAAAGCGTTTGGTCACGTCGTGTGTGAGCTGCCAAACAACGGCGCGCCCACTTAGCCGACAGGTCAACAGCGCTTGCAACAAATTCGCGACTTGCAGGGTAAGGCGTGCACTGGTCAAGCTGCATGGCAATATCAGCGCCAATTTTTTGCTGTATAGCCATGTTTTCCTCTGGCGTCCAGCGAATGTTGCTACCATCGTAAATGCTTTTAAACGAAATGCCATCTTCATCTAGCTTCAACGTATCTGCCAACGAAAACACCTGAAAGCCACCAGAATCTGTAAGCATAGGGCCTGAATAGTTCATAAACTTGTGCACCCCACCAGCTTCTTCAATTAAGCTTGCACCAGGGCGCAAGGAAAGGTGGTACGTGTTTGCAAGTACAACCTGGGCGTTTAGCGATTGCAGCACACTAGGTGTTATGCCTTTTACAGTTGCAAGCGTGCCAACTGGCATAAACATTGGCGTTTGAAAGCTGCCGTGCGCGGTTGTGTATGTTAAAGCGCGAGCATTTTGGCAAGTGGCATCAATATTGCAACTAAATGGTGGCATAAATTGTTTTCCTTTTAGGTAATAATTTGGTTCTAATGAGCCCCTACACTAACAGAAAACATGATATAGCCCGATTGAGCAGATAAAAACTTCAAGCACATAAAAACCTACTACAAACCAAACCCACAAGCAGAAACACCACAAATTTAAGCTAGCACACTGTCAGTAACAGGCTCGATAATGCTTCTGTACAAGGCAACAGTTTCAGTTGAAGGGTCAATGCCAAGTTCATTGGAAAGATACTTTTGACACTTGAAATAAGTTTGCAATGCAGCACTTCGCTGCAAACAAGCAATTTGCGAACGCATAAGAGCTGCACAAACATCTTCGCGTGAATTGTCGCGAGCATAAGCAGCGCGTGCAAACCACGCTGCCTCTTGGTGTTTGCCCGCCTGATACAAAGTTTTTGTAGCAGCAACTAGCGCATCAACCAATCTGTTGCGAAATGAAATTCGTAGAGAATCAACAACTGGGTTGCCTTCGTCGTTTGGCATAAAATCACAGGCAAAAGTGTCCTCAACGCGCGCATGCAAGTGTGACCAACCACAAGCTGGAGGCTTATCA
The DNA here is from genome assembly GCA_964450625.1 of uncultured Senegalimassilia sp. Taxonomy (GTDB): domain Bacteria; phylum Actinomycetota; class Coriobacteriia; order Coriobacteriales; family Eggerthellaceae; genus Senegalimassilia. The sequence continues at coordinate 2,641 of CAYVDR010000095.1, read as the reverse complement.
AACAGCAGTGCGCGGCAAACGTCATCGAGTTCAAGCACATCGCTTGACAAAAGCGTGGCATCAATTTTATAGCCATTTTGCTGTTTTATTAGGTAAGGCTTCTCACCATTTGGCGTGGTCAATGCTTTGTTTAATCTAGACCACACAGCGTAAAAACTTTTTTTCGCACGCTCTGGCACAGACTCGGGGTAAAGCATTTGAGCAAGACGTGTTGCAGGCATAGTGCGTCCGCGGTTTAGCACCATTAAAGCTAGAAGTGTACGAACTTTCTGGCGCGAAAGCAATGCAGGGTCCACTTGCGCATCACCAATTTTTACATCTACACCACCAAATAAATTTACCCGAAGCGTAGGAATAGGATTTTCAGATACTTGTGCCAATGTTTTCATAAAAAGGCCCTCCCCTAATAAAAGACTTACAGATGCGCCGTAAAACGGCAAATAAAGATTACTGAACTGTAGAAAAAGCAACAAGGGAACTAATGTTTTGCACTAAAGTTAACTAAGGAAAACAACTATACTCAAACTTAAATTAAAGCACCAGATGTTGTGAAATAAATTTTGTCAAGTGCTAAACAAAGGCAATGAAAATTCGCAAAATATTGGCAAGAAAATTTTGCTTAGCCGATCGACACAACTTAGAGTTGCTTCAAATGCTATTTATTCATATGCCCTTCATACAAGTTTTTTATATTAATAAGGTTTAGTAAACAAAATGATAGCAGCTTGCTAAAATAGGCGTCAATTACTAAAGAAAGACATAGCAAGCATTTGAATAAAATTTACAAACAGGAAAAATGCACAAAAAGACCTATACAAAATTAATAAATGCCATAAGCTCTAACAAACAAACAAAAGCGTTAGTTTGCCTTGCAAGCAAATTCATTACAGGTGCAATTTATGTTGCATACCCTGCGCTTTTGGCATGGTTGCTTGCTTTAGGGTTCACTCAAAACCAAGCCTATTTCAGCACAGCTCTTAAAGCGTTTAGCGTGCCGGCAATTTCTTTTGCGCTCACAAGCATTCTTCGCAATGCAATAAATGCACAAAGGCCTTATGAAGTGCTAAACATTAAGCCAGCAATTAACAAAGACACAAAGGGGAAATCGTTCCCGAGCAGGCATACGTTAGCATATTTGTTATTGGGGTAACGTTTTGCGCTTGTTGCCCAATGCCAGCCTGTGGCTGTGTTGTACTTGCACTTGGCGTATGCCTAGCAGTTCTGCGAGTTTTAGCTGGCGTGCACTTCATTAAAGATGTTGTTGCAGGGGCTGTACTTGGGGTTACATGCGGCATTATTGGGTTTTGGGTTTTATAAAAAAGGGAAGCGCAACAAGCACTTCCCTGCTTCATTTAATTTAGGTGCAAAATGCAAAAGCACCTGCACGAAATTAGACTAAATAAATTGCAGCTTTATTCGTCTAGAGCAGCTGCAATTTCGTCTGTAATGTCCATTGTGTGGTAAACGCTTTGTAAATCTTCAAGCTCCTCAAGCCTGTCAACAAGGCGCATGACTTTTTTAGCATCTGAAACGCTTACAGTTGTTGGGTTTGAAGGCTCCATTGTAAGTTCAGCGCCTTTAACCTGCACGTCTTGTTCTTCAAGTGCTTTTTTGACAGCCATTAAATCGGAAGGTGAAGTGTAAACAATCCACTGCTCATCAGCATCTTCGTAATCGTTGCCACCAGCTTCAGCAACTGCCATCATGAATTCATCTTCATCGGCGGCAGCACCATTTGGAGCAGTTGGGTTCTTTTTGTCGCCTGTTTCAATTTCCTTAAGAACTATGATTTGACCCTTGCGCTCAAACATAAACGACACTGAACCAGATGTGCCTAAGTTGCCACCAGAATGAGTGAACGCTGAGCGAACATCAGCTGCTGTGCGGTTGCGGTTGTCGGTTAGCGCTTCGCAATAAATTGCAATGCCAGCAGGACCGTAGCCTTCATAAACAACCGTTTCGTAAGAGGCAGCATCCTTGCCAGAACCAAACGCTTTGTCAATTGCTGTTTTAATTTTGTCTTTAGGAAGCGAATAACCCTTTGCTTTATCAATAGCAGCAGCTAGTGACGCGTTGTTGTCGGGGTTTGGGTCACCGCCTTCCTTAGCAGCAACTGTGATGTTGCGGGAGAGTTTTGAAAATAAAGCTGAGCGCTTTTTGTCCTGTGCTGCTTTGCGGTGCTTCGTTGTAGCCCACTTTGAATGACCTGACATAACACACCCTTTCTATAAACCGTTTAATTAACTAATAAAATGAATTTAACACAAAAATGCGCTGTGTAAAAACGTACAGCGCATTTTTCAAAGTAATTGCATGTAGGCTAAAGCTTATTTCACTTGTTTAGCTTCAATAACTTTTTTGGCTTCCTGAATTTGGCGCTTCATTGTGCCAACAAAAATGAGGTTGAAAATGCCATCGATAATTAGAACAACACCAGCTACCACAACAATATATGCGAATGGAGCAAACATAATGTAAAGCCCGCAAATCATAAGAAGCACTGACATTATGATAACAAAAACACCACCGCCAACTTTTGCACGAGTGATTGCAATGCCATCGGTTAGTGCAGCAGCGCCATCAGCCACAACATAAATGCCTGCCATAATTGTTAAGAAACTGGCAATGGTGTCGGGGCGAA
>CAYVDR010000094.1:0-6352 GCA_964450625.1 uncultured Senegalimassilia sp. | reverse complement strand
AGAAATTCCTAACGCAAGTTATTGGTATTTCACCTGAAGTTGCTGAAGAAGAGGCTTGCTTAATGGAGCATGCCATAAGCGACAACTCATTCGAAAAATGGCGCACCTACATTCAAAAGTTGAATTTGGAATAGGATTGCTTAAATTTTGCCCCTAAATTTTAAAAAGGTTGGAGGTTTTAATGGCTAAAGAATACAAAATTTGCACTCTGCCAGGTGATGGCATTGGTCCTGAAATTATGCAGCAGGGCATGCGTGTGTTAAATGCAGTTGGCGAAAAGTACGACACGAAGTTTAGCTGCACCGAAGCTTTAATTGGCGGCTGCGCAATTGATGAGTGCAACAACCCTCTGCCAGCCAAAACACTTGACGTTGCTCGTGCATCCGACGCTGTTTTGCTTGCAGCAGTTGGCGGGCCTAAGTGGGCAACAACCGACCCTAACGCACCACGCCCAGAAGCGGGCTTGCTTGGCATTCGCAAGGAACTTGGGCTCTACACTAACTTGCGCCCAGTGCAAATTTTTGACGCACTTGCTTCTGCTTCAACGCTAAAACCTGAGGTCATTGAAGGTGTTGACATTTGTATTGTGCGTGAGTTAACTGGTGGTTTGTACTTTGGCAAGCGTGAGCGCTTCTACAACGAAGCGGGCGCAGGCACAAACGGAGCAGCTGGCCAGCGTGCGTACGACACACTTGAATACAGCGAATACGAAATTGAGCGCATTGCACGCAAGGCTTTTGAAACTGCCAGGGTGCGCCGTGGGCACGTTACAAGCGTTGATAAAGCGAACGTTTTGGAAACAAGCCGCATGTGGCGCGAAATTGTGCACCGCATTGGTAAAGAGGAATACCCAGACGTTGAGCTTGACGATTTGCTGGTGGACAACACAGCCATGCAGCTTATAAACCGCCCAGCATTCTTCGATGTTGTGGTAACTGAAAACATGTTCGGCGACATTTTGTCCGACGAAGCTGCACAAATTACAGGCTCGCTTGGCATGCTGGCAAGTGCAAGTTTGGGCGACGGCGTGGCGCTCTATGAGCCAAGCCACGGCAGCGCTCCAGACATTGCTGGCAAGGGCATTGCAAACCCGCTGGCACAAATTTTGTCGGTGGAAATGATGCTGCGCTACAGCTTCAACATGCAAGATGCGGCAAACAACATTCACAGCGCAGTTGAGGCAGTACTAAATGCTGGCTGGCGCACAAACGACTTAAAAGATGCAAAAACACCAGAAAGCAAAGTTGTAAACTGCGAAAAAATGGGCAGTTTAGTTATCGAAAATTTGTAAGGCAAAAACGAAAGGTTAGGTTTTTAAAATGGCTGATAGTTGCTTATTTTGCAAACTAATTGCAGGTGAAATTCCAACAAATGTTGTTTACGAAGATGACGTTTGTTTTGCTTTTGATGACATTGAACCAGAAGCCCCCGTTCACACGCTTCTTGTGCCAAAAGCGCACTATGAAAACATGATTGGCGTGCCAGCAGACGTGCTTGGTCACATGCTTTCCGTTGTGCCAAAAGTTGCAGAAATTAAAGGCATTCGTGAAAGTGGTTTTCGCACGGTTGTAAACACAGGACCCGATTCTGCAGCTACGGTCATGCATTTTCACATGCATATCATGGGCGGCGTGAAAATGGGGCGCTTCACATTTGAAAACTCAAAGCGTGCAGAAAATTAAAAATTGTTGTTTTTGCTTGGCAAAAGTTAACAAAAGGCAAATATGTTTTTATCGGACGAGAAAAAAAATACCTGGTGCTTTACAGCAGAGGAAATTGAAAACGGGGCATGCATAGAGGTTTTGCCAGATGTCATGCCACCGTTTGAGAAAATAAAACCTATAACAGGGCTTTTTGCAATCGCGCGGGCAAAGCACTTTTCCCCGCTGCCGCAAAGTGGCGGCATGTATGTTGTGTACGTGCCAGGTGAGCAACTTAAGGCTGCCAGTGAGGGGTGCGAAGGGGACGATAGTACTTTAAGTGCAACTGTACAAGCTGAAAATGACACAAAATTTTTTAAGTCATCTGGAGCTACCTCAAAAAACTTGTTAACACTTTTGGGCAATGAAACCGAATTTCGCATTGTGGCATACATCGATATGTTTGGCAGGCTGTTTGCAGAAAAAAAGCCAATTTTTGCATCCCCTGCACGCATGCCCGATGTTTGGTTTAACAGTGACTTGTACGAAAAATGCAAACAATCAGGCGAAAGCAGCATAGGCGAGCCAGATTCGGGTTGCGTTAGCGTTGTCGACTGGAAGTCTGAAAAAATTCAGGCGCTCGCAAACTTTAGCTTCAATGAACGCGATGGTTTTAAACTTGCTGATTCATGGTATGACTTTGGTGACTTTGCGGAAAATCTAACATACGAGCAGGCACTTGCGCGTTGCTACTTGGCATTTTCATTGCGTCCAGAACTTGGCGCGCCAAAAATTCCTGATTACGAAAGAGACCCCGATCTAGAGAATTTTTTACTTAAAAGCATTTCCGATCGTAAACTTTTTTCGAGTTTAAACAAAATTGTTTCTGACATTGAATACGCAATGAAAGACAAAATGCTTCATGTGCCTGGGCTTATTCAGCTTTTTGTCGAAAACATAAAGAAAGCTGGGTTAACTTCAGCCAATTCGCGTCATGTAACAGACAAAGACGCCTATTTAATTCGTCAAAAGCCTTATTCAGGCGATTGTTACATCATGGAAGTCCAAGGTCAAACCACCATAACGCCACGTGAGATGTGGGGCATAGAAGGGGTCATAAACCGCTTTAGGCATTTGTGCAATTTTCCGCAATTAATAGACGCCAGTCTAGAAGAGTGCAGGAAACAAGATGCTCAATGCATTATTCCGTTTACCGGCACTTTTAACTCAAGAACTATACGCCTTCCGGAAGACATACCTGACAGGGCTGAATGTGAAGATGAGCTATGCGAGATGCTTCCACTAAATCAAGTTATTTCTATGACGCATCGCGCAAATGACATGCCCAATGGAATAGACGGTGGTGAGTGGAATGCACGTTGTGCTTTTGCTGTAGAACTTGAACGCATGCGCCTTCCAATACGTGTTGGTGTTGATTTTAGGTTTGATTGGTACGCCAAAAAATTCTCAATCGGTTTTATGGCGCCTTCAGACACAATGATGCCTGCAGGGCAAAAGGATGCCAAACTTGCGAAGCATCAAGCTCAAATTTATGCACAGTGCGTTGGTGTTATACTTGCTCATAAAGCTTTTAGGCTTATTGAAAGGCTTCAAACTGTAAGCGTTTTTGCGCATATATTGCCTGAAGATGGGGCAGACACACGAATCCCGCCAGCATATTTCAGTGTTGAATTTAACAGAGACTTAAACCTTGATCCAAGTCAATTAACTAATGTGCCAAGTATTGGCAAGCCCTACCCTATTTATAAACTTGCTGGTGCTAAATTTAACGTTGACGGCTTAACATTGCCAAACACAACAGCCAACCATCCATTATATGAATCGTGGGGTAAAAGTAACTCAAAACAAAAACGAATACCTTTCTTCTCGGTGCCTGGTTTAGGCGCAACCTCTGCGCACGATTTAGACGTGGAATACAATACAAATTACCGTAACCTTGCAGAGAATATTGCCGACAAACTTATTAGCACTAAAACAACTTCTGCTGCTATTGCAGTTGTTAGTAAGGCGCAAGAAAGCAAAGCGTTCAAAAACGATACCCGTGCTCAGCTTTCATGCACGCGCCTTATGGAAGCGCTAGCACAAGGTAGCGTTGAGGCAAACGACCAAAATGCTGTTGTAACCGCATTTTTGGGCGAAGACAGATGCAGCATTGCTTTAAAGCGTGCCAAGAAAATTGAACATGTTAACCCAAAAGAGGCGCTAGACATTCTAACAACTGCCATAAACGAAACGCAGCTTTTAGATGGTGTTTGCGACAGTGCACACACAGTTTATCGTTATTTTGACGGCTACACATCGCGTGTGCTCTACAACCTCTCACGAAAAGCCAGGTATGATTTTGTTCCCCAAGCCGCCGATGATAAACACAAGCAGGTTTTGCCTGCTCCAGATTCATATTACATGTGCTACTTAAAAGCAATAAAGCTACTTGAGCGCTCTTTTAGCTCAACTGACGAGGCGCTGCGTTATGCAATTGATTTGGTGAAGCTTGCACCAGCAACGCCACATGCACACCGAGAACTGGCACGTATGTACACGTTAACAGGAGATTTTGCAAGTGCTAAAAAAGTTTTGCTTGGTGTGCTTGGAATGCTGCACCAAAATGACGAAATAGCTCTTGTTTACTATCAACTTGGATACGTTTTATGGAAAAGCGGTCAGCCCGAAGAGGGGTGTGCGTGTTACTTGAAATCACTTAAGATGTCACATATTGTTGCAATGGAGTGTGGGATAGAGCTTCAAAAGTTGCTTGCTGAAACGCACATTACGCCTCGCACTGATATAGATCCAGATGCCTTGCTTATCATACAAGACATTGAGTGCGCCCCAACAATTAGGCTTCGCACGGTAATGGAATTTGCTGTCACAGCCGCAGCCGATGCACATTTAGACCGTGTAGCACGCAGTTTGCTTTCAACATATTTGCAATACAACCATGATAATGTTCTTATGGACGTTTTATCAAGTTATGCATAACGGTTTATTTACCTGCGCATTTTAATATAAGACTAAAGAATTTTTGTGTTTTAAGGACTAGAAAATGGCAATAAATTCACCAGAAGGCACATGCGACCTTTTGCCTAGTGAGGCATTGTTTTGGTACAAGTTTCGCTCTTGTGCTTTTGAAACGTTTTCACGCTACGGTTACAAACCAATTGAAACGCCATTGTTTGAGCAAACAAGTTTGTTCGTACGAGGCATTGGGCAGGCAACCGATGTTGTGTCAAAGGAGATGTTTAGCGCAATTTCAGGCGAAAACCTAAAGCGCTTGCTTGCGGGTGACACAATAAAAGCCAAGAGTAAGTTAAGTTTGCGGCCTGAAGGCACTGCTGGCGTTGTGCGTGCAGCGCTTCAGCACAACCTTGTGCCACAAGGGGCTGCACCTGCAAAACTTATGTATGCAGGGCAAATGTTTCGTGCTGAACGCCCTCAAAAAGGCAGGCAGCGCATGTTTAACCAGGTTGGCATTGAGTGTTTAGGGGCAAGTGCGCCTAGCATAGATGCTGAGGGCATCATCATGCTCATGCGGTTTTTTGAAGCTGTGGGTGTGCCACTTTCAAGCACCATACTTCTGCTAAATTCCATGGGTTGCGAAAACTGCCGCCCTGCGTATGCAAGCAAACTTCGCAAGTTTTTGGCTGCGCATGAAGCCGAGTTGTGCCAAGACTGCAACCGCCGTGCAGACGTAAACCCGCTTCGTGCGTTTGACTGCAAAAACCCCACATGTGCCAAGGTTATGCAAGATGCACCAAAAATTAGCGACTATTTATGCGCTGATTGCACGGAACATTTTGCCAGCGTAAAGGCACTTTTAGGCGCTGCTGGCATCAATTATGTGCTTGACCACAAACTGGTGCGAGGGCTTGATTATTACACTCGCACAGTTTTTGAAGTACAAGTAAATGAGGGCATGGGAAGCCAAAATGCCATCGGTGGCGGTGGACGCTATGACAAGCTTGCTGAAGAAATTGGCAGCAAAACAGTATGTCCTGGGTTTGGCTTTGCGCTAGGCTATGAACGCTGCAAGCTTGCCATCGAGGCTGCTGGCGGGCAGGTTGCAAGTGGCAAGCCATGCCATGTTTTCGTAGCATGCGTGGACGCAAGTGTGCGTGCACAGGCGTTTGCGTTTGTGCAACAGCTGCGTGATGCTGAAATTTCTGCAGACTTAGACCACCAAAACCGCAGCTTAAAAAGCCAGTTCAAGTTGGCAGACAAACTGGGTTGCAAGTGGGTAGCAATTTTTGGCCCTGACGAACTTGCAAGCGGCAACATTCGCATTCGCAACATGCAAACACATGAAGAGCAGCTAGTTGCACTTGATGCTTTAAGTGGCAAAAGACTTTGGGAATGTTTTAGACCAAACGAAACTCATTAATAAAATTGGGGGCTGAGTAAACCGTCCCTTAAGTCAAGGCGGACCCCAAACCCCCTTGAAAGAATTTTAGCAGAATTACCCTTGCTGGTTGATTAAACTGCTACCATTCACACGTTAATGAATAAAGGAGCTTAAATAATGACAAACTATGAAAATGAATTTTGCATGCACACAAAAACTTGTGGTGAACTTCGCGGGGCAAATGTTGGCGAGCAAGTTACACTTTGCGGCTGGGCTTGGCACAACCGCGACCACGGCGGGCTTATTTTTTGCGACTTGCGTGACCGTGCTGGCTACACTCAAGTTGTTGTTG
>CAYVDR010000093.1:0-6361 GCA_964450625.1 uncultured Senegalimassilia sp. | reverse complement strand
AAAAATGGTGGAGGTTAGGGGGATCGAACCCCTGACCTCTGGCTTGCAAAGCCAGCGCTCTCCCAGCTGAGCTAAACCCCCATGCTGAACCACACTTTTAATAAACGCTCCATCGGCAAACTCGGCTCACGGTGGAGCGTTTATCGCGAAATCATGGTGGGCCCGAATGGACTTGAACCAGCGACCTCACGCTTATCAGGCGTGCGCTCTAACCAACTGAGCTACGGGCCCTCAAAAGTGCTTGGGTATTATAGCCAGAATATTGTTTTTAAGTCAACGCTTTTTTGCGAAATTGCAATATTTTGGCTAAATACCACTTTTTTGTTCATAAACCCTTCATGTTTGACCACTTATTGACGCTCTTCTTTATTAGTAACAGCAACTGCGCAAACTTTGTCGCCTTCAGCAACATTCATAACGCGTACGCCCTGCGTGGAGCGCCCAAGTTCTGAAATGCCGTTAACTGGCGTTCTTACAACAACGCCTTCTTCAGACATAATCATAAGTTCATCAGCAGCGCTTACAACCTTCATGGATGCAAGCAAGCCCTTTTTCTCGGTCATAGTTATTGTGTACACGCCTTGCCCGCCGCGATGTTGCACTGGGTATTCGCTAACAGGTGTACGCTTGCCGTAACCATTTTCAGTGATAACGAACAAATCGGTTTCAGGTTTGGCAATTTCCATGCCAAGCACCTTAGCAATTGGTGGCACACCCATGCCACGAACACCCTGCGTGCCGCGCCCAAGCGGCCTAATTTCGCTTTCCTGCCACATAATGGCCTTACCAGCGCTTGAAACCATAATAACGTTTTCACCTTCAGCAACGCGACGTACGCTAATAAGCTCGTCGCCTTCCTTTAGGTTAATGGCAATAAGCCCGTCTTTGCGCGATTTGTTGTACTGCGCCATGGACGTTTTCTTAACCATGCCATGCTGCGTTGCAAACATTAGGTACTCGTTTTCGGGGAAGTCTTTAGTTGCAATAACAGCACTTACCGTTTCGCCCTTTTCAAGCGCTAGCATGTTAACAATTGCCGAGCCGCGTGCGTGACGCGAAGCGGACGGAATTTCATGCACCTTACGGCGGTGCACCTTGCCCTTTGTTGTGAAGAACAGCATGTATGAGTGCGTGGAAGCAATGAACAAGTGCTCCACGTAGTCGTTGTCTTTAAGGTTAACGCCCTGCATGCCCTTGCCACCGCGTTTTTGCTGGCGGTACGTTGTTACAGGCAAGCGTTTGATGTAGCCAGCTTTTGTAAGCGTTACAACAACGTCCTCTTCCTTAATTAGGTCTTCAACCTCAATGTCGCGTGCGGCTTCAGCAAGTTCTGTAAGCCTTGGCTTTGCAAACTTCTTCTTAATTTCCTGCATTTCCTCTTTGATGATTTTGCGAACAAGTGCGTTATCAGCCAAAACGCTTTTGAAGTAAGCAATTTTTTTGCGTAGTTCGTCAAGTTCAGCCTCAATCTTTTCACGCTCCAAGCCAGTTAAGCGGCGCAGGCGCATTTCCAGAATTGCAGTTGTTTGCTTTTCGGTTAAGTTGAAGCGCTCGGTTAGGCGCGTTGCTGCCTCTTTGTCGGTTTGTGAAGAGCGAATGATGTGAATAACCTCGTCAATGTTGTCCAGCGCAATAATGTAGCCGTCGAGCACATGCGCACGTTCTTCGGCTTTTGCTAGGTCGTGCTGAGTGCGGCGCTTAATAACATCTTCCTGGTGCAAAATGTAGTAATGAAGCGTTTCTTTAAGCGACAAAACGCGCGGCACACCGTCAACAAGGGCTAGCATGATAATGCCAAAGCCAACCTGCAAGTTAGTGTGCTTGAACAGCTTGTTTAGAACAACTTGTGCAATGGCATCTTTTTTAAGCTCGATAATAATGTCAATGCCGTGCCTGTCGGCGCCGTCGTGAATGTTTGAAATTTCTGGAAGCTTTTTGTCGCGCACAAGTTCGCCAAGCTTTTCAAGCAAGCGCTGGCGGTTAACTTGGTACGGGATTTCCTTTACAATAATGGAAGACTTGCCGTTCTTTTGCTCTTTAATTTCGCATTTCGCCTGAATTTTAATGCTGCCGCGACCTGTTTCGTAAGCGTCCACTATGCCTTTTTTGCCGCGGATTATGCCACCAGTTGGGAAGTCGGGGCCAGGAAGCACTTCCATAAGCTCAGCAGTTGTAACATCGGGGTTGTCAAGCATAAGGCACGTAGCATCAATTGTTTCACCTAAGTTGTGTGGCGGGATGTTTGTTGCCATGCCAACTGCAATGCCGTTTGAGCCGTTAACCAGCAAGTTTGGGAAGCGTGCTGGCAAAACTGCAGGCTCTTCAAGGCTTTCATCGTAGTTGGGCTGAAAGTCAACCGTTTCTTTTTCCAAGTCGCGCAAAAGTTCCATTGCAGGTTTGTCAAGGCGAGCTTCGGTGTAGCGCATTGCAGCTGCTGAGTCGCCGTCGATGGAGCCAAAGTTGCCGTGACCGTCAATTAGTGGCACGCGCATGCTAAATGGCTGTGCCAAGCGCACCATAGTGTCATACACTGCAGCATCGCCATGTGGGTGGTACTTACCAATAACATCGCCAACCGTGCGGGCGGATTTCATGTGTGGTTTGTTTGGCGTGTAACCAGATTCGTTCATGGCGTACAAAATGCGCCTGTGAACAGGCTTTAAGCCATCGCGAACGTCTGGCAGAGCACGCGCAACAATAACGCTCATGGAATACTCCAAGAACGATGACGCCATTTCCTTGCCAAGGTAAGCCGAGCGCACTGTTGTGCCCTCGCCACCGTTTGCACCTTCAATTATTGAGCCGTGCGGGTTTGAAATTGTTGACATGTCAATTAGCGCACGAGCTTTGTCTTCTTCAGTAATAGCAGTTTGCGGGCTTGACATGTTTTCGCTTGTTTGCGTGCTTTCAGCTTCGCCTTCAGTGTTGCCATCATTAGCTTGCGAATCACTTTCAGCAGCATTTACCAAGCGCTTTAAATCGTCTGGCAAATTGTTGTTTTCGTTTGAGTTGTTGTTATCAAAGTTATCTGACATTTGCTACCTTTCCCGTGAATTAAATGTCCAAGAAGCGCACGTCACGTGCGTGTTTCTGGATAAATTCCTTACGTGGTTCAACTTGGTCGCCCATAAGCTCGCTAACTGCACGCTCCGCCTCAACAGCATCGTCAATGTTTACTTGAAGCAGCGTGCGCGAGCCCGGCTCCATTGTGGTTTCCCAAAGCTGCTCTGGGTCCATCTCACCCAAACCTTTGTAGCGCTGGACATCAAATTTGTCGGAGCCGCCCATTTCAGCAAGTTGTTCGCCAAGACCATTCTCATCGTAGATGTAGCGTTCAATTTTTGTTGAGCGGGTGTTCTTTTTTTTCACGCCATAAATTGGAGGGCATGCGATGTAAACATAACCCCTGTTAATAAGCTCGGGCATGTAGCGGTAGAAAAACGTTAGCAGCAAAATGCGAATGTGCGCACCGTCAACGTCGGCATCGGTCATGACGATGATGCGGTGGTAACGTGCGTTGTCGGCGTTGAAATCGTTGCCGATGTTTGTGCCAATTGCTGTGATTAGCGAGCTTATTGTGTCGCTTGAAAGCGCACGGTTAAGCCCTGCGCGTTCCACGTTTAAGATTTTGCCACGAAGCGGCAGGATTGCCTGGGTTTTGCGGTCGCGTGCTTGTTTTGCACTGCCGCCTGCAGAATCGCCCTCTACAATGAAAATTTCAGATTCCTCAGGAATTTTTGATGAGCAGTCTGCCAACTTGCCTGGCAACGAAAACGAATCAAGCACGCCTTTGCGACGTGTCATTTCGCGTGCTTTACGTGCAGCTTCACGCGCCTTCAGTGCTTGTGTTGCTTTTTCAATAATGCGCTTTGCAGGCTTTGGGTTTTCTTCCAAATAATCAGCCAAGCCACTTGAAACAGCGCCTTGCACAAGCGGGCGAATTTCGGTGTTGCCAAGCTTTGTTTTCGTTTGGCCTTCAAATTGTGGGTCGTGCAGTTTAACGGAAACAACAGCAGCCAAGCCCTCGCGTGTGTCTTCGCCAGAAAGGTTGCTTTGCTTCTCCTTCAAAATGCCTTTGTTGCGCGCGTATTCGTTAATTGTGCGCGTCACCGCCTGCTTAAAACCGTCAAGATGCGTGCCGCCTTCGTGGGTGTTAATGTTGTTTGCAAACGCCATAACAGAATTTGAGGAATAAGCATTTGACCACTGCATAGCAACTTCAACGGTGCCGTCTGCGTTTTCAGCCTCGAAATAAATTGGGTCGTTTAGCGTGGTACGCCCTTCGTTTATAAACTTCACGAAGTCAATTATGCCGCCTTCGTACTGAAACACTTCAGTTTTTGTTTCAGCTGCAGGCTCAGACACAACGCTGCTTGCATTCGAGCGTTCATCATGCAAGTTAATTTTAAGACCCTTGTTTAAGAAAGCCATTTCACGGAAACGTGCAGCCAGTGTGTCGTAGTCGTAAACTACAGTTTCAGTAAAGATTTCTGGGTCTGGCCAAAATGTTACCTTGGTGCCAGTGTGTGAAGCGCTGCCAATTTCGTGCAACTTAGTTGATGTTTTACCATGGTCAAACGCAATTTCATATTCCTTGCCATCGCGGCAAACGTTAACTAGCACGCGTGTGGAAAGTGCGTTTACAACCGAAACACCCACACCGTGCAAGCCGCCTGACACTTTGTAGCCTTCGCCACCAAACTTGCCACCAGCATGCAAAATTGTCAGAACAACCTCGACTGTTGGGATTTTTTCTTTTGGGTGGTTGTCAACTGGAATGCCACGACCGTTGTCGGTAACTGTAATTGAGTTGTCTGGGTGGATTGTAACGTTGATGTCTGTACAAAACCCTGCCAGTGCCTCGTCAACTGCATTGTCAACAACCTCGTAAACTAAATGGTGCAAACCGCGCGGGCCTGTTGAGCCAATGTACATGCCAGGGCGCTTGCGGACAGCTTCTAAACCTTCTAAAACCTGAATGTCCGAGCTGTCATAATGATTAGGTTTTACTGCCACTAAAATGCTCCTTACTTAATAAATGGCGGAAATTTTTTGAACAAATGAGAATTTGCTTAACTTGTTCAGTGTACCATATTTCCTGCGGTATATGCCTCTAATGCACTACATATCGACTTTTTTAGCGCATTATCCTCAATTGGAGAAGTTTTTAATTTTAACGCTTCACACTGCTTGTTTGTTAGCTCATATTCTTCGTATTCGGAAGAGTTTGACACAGTACTAGCCGACATTTGCAAGCCAGCGTCATTTGCGAAATCGTAGGCATAGCGCTTTTTCATTGCGAAGCGTGAAGGCATAATAAGAATTAAACCCACATGTTCCTTGCGCTTGTTAACGTAAATTTGCAGAAGCTCAGCCCTGGCTTGTAACTCGCTTCTGACCAAAGCATCGTCACAATAAACAACTAAAACTGTGCTGTTTTCTTTTAAGTTGTAAGCCTTAGCTTCTTTAACATCGCTTGCTTTTAGAATGTACACCGCATTTATGTGAGCCAATATTAGGCTTGTTGCCTGTTTAAAAACGCTTTGAACAGCGTTTTTAAACACCAGGCGCACGCTTTCATTCCTGTGTATGCTCGAGAATTTTTTGCATTGCTCCTCTGGCAAGCTTTGGAAAAACGCTTCCAAGCCGTTTTTTAAAGAGACCTGCCCAACGTGTTGTTGATTGTTTGCATAAAACACCTAAAACCACGCCCCTAAACTGGAAGTTTAACTATGCTGGCATTTTGTAGTGTTTGATCGTTGAAATAGCTAATGTTTGTTGTTGTTATAAATGTTTGGGTGCTGTCAAAAATGAATTCTGTTAGCTTATTTCTGCGCTGTTCATCAAGCTCACTCATAACATCGTCCAAAAGCAATATTGGTTTTGTTCCTAAATATTCTTCGACAAGCCTAATTTCTGCAAGCTTAAACGCAAGCACAACGCTTCTTTGTTGGCCTTGGCTTGCGAAATCTTTAACATTTCTGCCATCAATAAAAAACGTAATTTTGTCTCTGTGAGGGCCGACTACACTGCACTTTTTGGCGCTTTCCTCATGTTTAGCTTCTTGAATTTTACGCTCCAAACAACCCCGAATGAAGTTTCTGTCCAGCAACGTGCTGCTGTCCAATTCGTCAAACCCCTCAACCCATGCGGGGAAATATTGCAAAGTTAGGTGCTCTTCACTTTTGGTTATTTCAGAATAATAGGCGCTCATGTAAGCCTTTAACCTGTTAAACAACGAAAACCGGTAGCAAAGAAGCTGTGCGCCGCAAGTAACAACAAGTTCGTTTAAGCTTTCAATTAGCGCACCATTCGAGCAATCTTTCAGCAACGAATTTTTGTGCTGTATAACTTTTTCATA
>CAYVDR010000092.1:0-6362 GCA_964450625.1 uncultured Senegalimassilia sp. | reverse complement strand
AAATTAAAGGGTGCGCCCAGACGCTTAATTGAATTGTTGCTAAGGTTTTGATCTACAAGAGTAGAAATTAAAGGGTGCGCCCAGACATAACGCCCGATGAAGTGCAAGAAATACATCTACAAGAGTAGAAATTAAAGGGTGCGCCCAGACAACACGCCTTCGTGGTTAGGGTTTTCAATCTACAAGAGTAGAAATTAAAGGGTGCGCCCAGACTTCGCAAACATCAAACAGCAATTACCACATCTACAAGAGTAGAAATTAAAGGGTGCGCCCAGACTCTCACTCGCACATTTTGTGGTGTTCGTTAAGTTGGCACACATTATATTGCATCCAGGAACACCCCTTTCAATTATCAAGGTGCAAAAACAGCAAATATGGCTTTGGTTTGCAACCTATATGATTATTATACCTTCATCCTCGTGCTTTGCGTAACCGCACTTAATAACTTTGCACGTTTCCGACATTATAAAAATCATTACGCTGTCATCTTCGCCAAATTTAGGAACCCAATCAGATTCAATTTCAGCTTGAATGTTTTTAAGAACCCTAGGGCCGTTATCAATTTGGTAAACAGAGTATTGCAGCCTGTGACCATATTTGGTTATATACTTCATAAACTTTGTTCTAAGCTTATTGTTTGATATGTCATAACTTATAAGAATCATTTGTTAAACCTTGAATACTGGAAAGTTGTTAGTGCTTTTTTTCTGCGAAAACGCACGATAATAATCGCGAATGTATTTAAACATTGCTTCTTTGTTTTCATTAATTGGTTGTAGTAAAAACAACAAGTATTCTTTATTGTGCGCCCAATCGAGTGTAACCTTTTTATTCCTTGTTGTGAAATCGCTTTCTTTGCATTGCCCAAGTGATATTGCCTTGCGTATGCAAATGTCCATAAGTGGCCTAAATGGCTCGACCAAATCGCAAACAAGCGATTTGCGCATGTAGAACTGCTGATGCAAATTGCCAACATAAACATCAAACCCAAAGAAGTAAAGCAAGCTTTCAATATAGTTGAAAAGAATGGTGTAGCCTATGTCAAGCGTTGTGTTTATGTAATCCTGTTTTGACCTGGGTTTTCTGCCCTGCCAGGTGCAATTATTAAAATGCTGCGGAAAATAAATTCTTGAAGCGCTGCCCTCAATGCCCATAAGTTCTTGAATTGAAGCTGCATTGCTTACATTTTCTGCGTAGCGTTTTAATTTTGCAACAACATTGTTTGCTTCGTCGCTTCTGTGACGTTGCTTTAGCAATGTGCTGCGCTGATTCACAATTTTATTTTGCACCAAATGCTTTGCAATGTCTAAGCCATCACACGAGTACTGAAGCGACCTTAGAAATGTATTGCCTTCAGCCTTAAAACCAATTACGTCATAAGTTCGTAAATTAGGCCTCATAAGAAAAATTGGGAAACAAAACTTATGCGAACGCTCAATTAACCCCGATGTTATTGTTAAGCGTCCAACAATAAACAATACGCCAATTTGCCAGCATGTGGACTGCCATTTTGTTTTGCCGTCTTTATCTTTCACGACAAGATTGTCGTTTTTGAACGAGATTTTTTCACCTTCATTCATGAAAGCAAAAACAATCTGCTTTTTTATATATTCGCTAAGCCCTATCAAAATTCAGCCCCCCATGCGCAGGCATTTATATAAATGCAGTTTTGGCATTTTTCAACATTAGTTGGTTTGAAATCGTTCAAATTGAAATTGCGTATGGCTTTTAAATTTCCTTCGAATTTCTTTAGCATTTCTTTATTGTCACACGATAACTTAACTGGGTATTTTTTATTGTCGGTAATGCTGTACAACGTAAGTTTTTCAACTTCGTAGCCGCTGTCCTGCATTGCAAAATATTGTGCATACAGCTGAAAAACATACCCGTCATAAACTGTTTTGATGGTGCGCTTGCTTTCAACCAGCTCCTTTGTTTTTGGGTAATATTTATCAATTTTGCCCATTAAATCGTAGGTGTGCGAGTAAACAGAAATGGAACAGATAACATCCGATTTAGACCAAGTGTCATCATCGATATTTTTATGTGCAGCTTTACCTTTTATTTGCTTTACACCAGTGTACAAAAGGTTATTTACACCTTCATACAAATTGTGAAAGTAAATTGACGCAGGGCAAAAAACAAAGTCGTTAAGTGTTGTAAAGGATATTGGCTGTTCCATAATTTTATTTAGCACTTCTTTGCATGAAACTTTTGAATCCACTCGTTCCATTCAATGTTTTTCAACATTTGAACTTTAAATTTTCCGCTCTTCTCAGTTGTTACTTTTTCGCTAACATGCAACCCTTTTAAAGCAATGTGGTACGCCCCATTAGCATCGGCATTTTCGGGTTGGTTCTTTTTCGCATTTCGTGAATCGAAGAATTCACCTTTGCTGTTTTTGACAGGCGAAAGAATATAATCAACATCACTGTTTGTTTCAGAATTTCGAAGGTTGCATACCCGTTTAAACAGCCGACCAAGGTCCCTTATATCCTTGGCGTCTAACTTAAAAATGTCGTCCTTTAAATTTTGTTTGTCCTTAAAACCAATCACCTTATTTCTGAACAATGTTTCAATTTCCTCAGTTACATCAATTGGTTTTGTAATATATTTCCCCACTTCATTTTTATCGTTAAAAAGCCTTTGACCATGGGTATACGCCGACCATTCATCTTGATAGTCCTTTACGCTTATGAACCCATCAAATTTTGAATACTTAAAATCAAAGCGGAAGCACTCTTCATTTTTATCGTAAGAAATGGCATTGAAATTGCCAAAGAATTCTTTCCATTGCTTACCAGTATTTGATTTCGGAAACCTAAACAAATTCATGAAGCCTGTTGTTGGGTCGATGTGTGAAGTGTTCCAAGGTCTCACGTAAAAAATAATTCCATGTTGAGCATTAAGTTTTTCAAATGAAACAAATTCAGGGCACAGCTGAAGACCATTTGCAATGCCACAAACATCATTAGCGGCAATCCCAGTTCCAGGTTTAAAGCTTAGGTACGAAAGCTTGTCAATTAATTGTTTCTCAAACCTTTGGTAAACCTGCTTTTCAAACTTTTGTCTGCCACGTTTGAACCCACGGTTTAAATCTTCCATAACTATAACTGCATTGTGCTCGACAACAATTTTTGCAATTTCATAAACAACTTGCGAAAGGTAGCCTTGCTTTAAGTCTTTAATGTTTTCGATTTGCGTCCATGATTTTCGGCTTTTATCACGAGACTTTTGTTTATTGTCCAGCTTTGAATGATAGTCAATGTTTACCACCTTGTTATCAGCAACTTTTGTTGGAACAAGGTTCATTGACTTTTGCATTAATATGTTGCCTTGTTTGTCGATCAAGGTCAAATAAAGCAAATGCCTTTCGCCGCGGTCAATACCTAAAAATGTAACGTCTTTGTTATTCCTAACAATTTCTAGTACATGTTGGTTTATATAGTTAGCGGAGTCTTTGTCGTGCTCGGGGCACCTGTTTAAAGTTATTGGTACGTGAAATTGGAAATGGTCTTTTGTGTAGCGTTTGTCTTTAACAATTTCATGTTTGCACTCTTTAATATTGAATTCAATGCTACGGTCAAGCTTGCTAAGTTCGCTTTTTACCTGTTCAAGACTGCTTCCATTCTTAGCAATTTTAGTTGCCTTAACATAAATGTCATCAGGAATTGCTTTCCAAACGCCATCATCATCTTCATAGGTTTTGTTAACAAGAATTTCCCCAGCTTTATGACCCTTAGGCTTAATGCTTTTCTTGCGGTAATACAAGCTTGCACCAGCGCATAATTCAATGTTAAAGCCCCTGTTTTTATTAGCTTCTGAAAACAGTTCTTCCCAATATAGGGTATGCAAATTTTTGGCCCCAGATGAGTATTTGGAGAAATCCTTATTGTAAATTTGGAACAAAAGCAAATCGCCGCACTCAACTCTTTCCAGCACTTTTTGCTTATCGGCGCACGCAAAGTTTATGGCATAGGCATATTCACTTGCTTCTTGAATAAACGCATTAAAGTCTTCATATTGTTCTGGGTCTTTAAAGTTGAAATGGTAGACATCTCCTCTGTACTCAACAAGCCTTTCCATATAGTATTTAATATACTTTGAACAATCTTCTTTCGAGAAAGCACCAGAGCTTTTTAGGTAGCTCTTCTTTTTTCTTATCTCGTTAATGTCCTTTGGTAAAAAAGTATTTTTTAGGTCTTCTAAATTTTTTGTTTTCCTAACAGTAACACCATCAATTTTAAGAAGATTTTGAGCCAGCGTTCCAACTTTAATGCGGTCAAACTCGGCAATCTTAAAATTAGACTGGCATGTCGATTTCAAGTCTTCTGACAAAGATTTAACCCCTTGACCAAATATGCCAAGATAATGCTTATTTCCATCCTTAAAAATTAAGGTTCTATAGGCACTTTCTTTACTTTTTGCCCCACCAGCGTTTAGTTCATTAATATCAAACATTAAACGGAGTTTTTCTGTACTGTAAGGCTTTTGGGTAAGGTAGTTTCTAACCTTGTCATACAACTTATCAAAATTGTGTAGCTGGTTTAAAGCTGCATTTAGTTGTACATAAAATTCTATTCCCTCGGTGTCATCAATTTTGTTTTGGAATAGCCTAATTACTCGCTCATATTCTTTAAAAGCGTCTAAATAGTTTCTTATTTTGTCAATATCCGAAGATTGGCGAATCAAGTCATTGTTAGTGCTATCAACGTATTTATCAATCTCACTACCAATTTTTGGCTGTTGTTTTTCCAAATTATTTTTTACTATTTCAAGCTTTGAAATAATTTGACTTTGCGCATCTGAGGCACTAAATGTCACTTCATTTTCTAAACCATAATCCTCGAGCAACTTAAGCAAAGTCTTTGACTTCACTTTTTCATTGTCTACATAAAAGCACCCCGCACGGTCAAACAAGATTTTAGACAGGTCGTTTAAGTTCTTTGTTTCTATTTTAATTTGCGCATCTTCCTCTGAAATTAAATTAACAGCTTCGCAAGCACAGTCAATAATGCTTGGGTTTTCAGTACTGCTGCGAAACCACAAGTTATTTATAGTTTTAAGAGCCTCAACTAGCTCACCATCATTTTCAATTTGTTCAATTTTAAATGAAGATTCGCCTTCGCATAGAATCTGTTTATACAGTGTGTTCAGCTTAACTTTTTTGGTAAGTTTTTTGTTTTGTTTTGCTTCATTTAACTGACTATTAATCGCACCAATACATTCATTGTAATTGGTAATTTCTTGCGGTGAAAGCCATTTGTTATACGAAAATGCTTGTATTAAATCGCAATTAAAGTTGCTTAACTTTTCAATTTCTATGCCTGCTTTTTTAACGTCATTGAGCTTTCTTTTATTGCTAATGAACCGAATAAAGTTCTCATCCACTGCGCGGGTAAACACAGAGGTGGCTTCGCCCTTTACAGCATAAAAATTTTGTCGATTTGTCATAAACGTTTTGAAATATGCTGTGGCAAATTTACCAAAATCGTTAACTATTGATATGTCACCGTCGGTATAGCCCTGTGCTTTCATCCATTTTGGCAGTTTTGAAGTTATAAACCCAGTGTTCCCACCGCTAAGATCCTTAAAAGTAATTTCGCCATAATTGTATTCATTGAACTGTTTTTTTATTGCTTTACGCAGCTCAGCCTTTTTATTGTCTTTTTCTTTTTTTGAGCCTTTTCCTTCTAAAACCTTTTCTAGTTCTTCCCAGCCCGCAACATTTGTGTGCTCAAGCGCATTTGTAATGAATTCACGATGCACTTCATCAACAAATTCCTTAACTTTCTGGGCATTTTCAAAACGCTCTTTATCACGTTTTAAAAATTCTTTGTTGTGTATGTGCTCTAAGGTTTTGCCCTGCGGGATAAGGCTGAATTTTAAAGTTTTTTGAACGGAATAACAATTTGTTAAATCGTTGAATGCAAAATTCTTTGCTATTTGTACTTGTTGCTTAGCCATTTCATTACTCCTTAACTTCAACTTTTTCTTTTTCGGCTTTTTGCCTTGGGCTTGCTAATAATTTTAATTTACTGGCTTCACTTCATTCTTGAGAAGATGCTGAGAGTGCCGCTTTTGAAACCTTGCGTTTTTTAAGTACTGCCTATTCTTTATTATAGTGAACTTCGTGCGATGCAGCGAGCAAAGTTGCATCAGACTTGCAATAAAATGCGTCTTTACGTGCAAGCGTAGCTTTTTTAATAGAGAATTGCAAGTGCAAGGTTGACAACCCCAACAGGGGGTGGAGTGCTCAAACGCAATGTAAATTAAACCCCCAGCTCACCCCGCTCAACTTCCACATTATGGCATGTGCTAGTTCCTGATTATGGTTTTTTGCCTGCGTTGATTTCTAATTT
>CAYVDR010000091.1:0-6383 GCA_964450625.1 uncultured Senegalimassilia sp. | reverse complement strand
AGCACACACAGCAGTTGTGAAAGCTAAACCACTAGTCTCATCATAAAACGAACATCTGTTTCTCGTACGACGAGTGAAAAATCGCTAGCAATATCCAAACCGAAGTAGCAGCGCAGTTTACAAATGAAAAGAAGAAGTAAGGAGCTCAAGCAAAGTACCACCCACCCACCAAAAAAGCCCCGCAAAAATTTTTCTGCGGGGCCTAAGTGAAGTCGAGTCAAGTGCAGTGCTGTCCGTACCAGCTGCTGTTTGCTTGTAGTTGCCAAACAGTACATGGTCGCATTTTATGCAGTGGTAGCCAACGTCATCTTTACCATAGGTTTCAAGGGTGTGGCCTGTGCTGGTTACATTAGAATAGTAGAAGTTGTGCCATTATGTGCACGAAATTGCCCTGCAGCAAGGCCAGTGGCTGAATCTTCAGCTGCAAGCGTTGTGCCGCAGCCAATTTGTGTTGTACCATCGCTCTTGTTTACAGTAACGCTTACGCCGCCTTTTGCAACTGGCGTTGCGTCTGTGGTTTGCACGGTAACAATTTCAATGTTGTTGGCTTTTGCCGTTGGTTCAAGAGCACAAAGGACTGATTGTAAATATAAATTGCAACATTGTTTGACCTGCAATTTAAACTTAAGCTGCACTTACTAAAACGAATTGCCTCAAAATTGGCTTTCTTGACAAATCTGCTTGCCTGGACTTGCTTTCCACTTACGCTTCTTCAAACATTTCGCTTTTTTATTTTTTTCTAGATAAAAACACCAAGCGAGCATGAGTGGTGCGGTTTCGACAACAGGGAAAAGATAGCGGATGCCTTCGATGCCATAATTTGAGACAGGCGAGAGCCAGCATCCTAAGAAGAGGGCAAAAAGGCAAGGCAAAAGCGCCATCCATGAAGCTTTTTGAGTTTTACGAAACCGAATCACTGTGCAAACGGCAAATGCAAGAATTAGAGACGCCCAAAAAGCAAAGGTGTGAAAAACCCTCAGAATTGGGAATTTATAAAGGTTGTGCATGAATTCTTGATACCCGTCTGCAGTGACTTGCGTGATGCCACGTTCTGGAACATATGCTGGAATTTCGCTTTCATTAAATTGGTCGCGCCAACCGTTATTCATCAATGGAGCCCATTCATCCCAAGAAAACCATCCCGCTATCAGACAGTTAGCAGCTTTAACATATGCATCAGGATGGCGAAAACCTTGTTTAACCCATACTTTGAAGTAGTCAATGAACCCATGCATGCCCTCTATATTGGAATAATTCTTTACAGGATCCGCAAAAATAGGTTTATATCTTTCTGCAAGCGTGTCGTATTGCAAGGTTTTGTCAATAACCGCGCGTTCAGCGTCTGTGACGTCTTGAGGATAATCCTTGACATAACGCGCAGTCATCATAAATGGGAGTGATAGCATTTCTCGCTTGCTGCCAGCAGTGATGTCCATTCCATTCAAAGCAAGAGGCACTGCCCCCTGCATCAGGAGAATTGCGCAAAGCATCGGGATTAAAACAAACTTTCTGTTGTTCTTGCAAAAGATGAGAAACAAAAGCAAAGAAAGCAAAATAACGTAAAACCCAACTTTTTTCGTCAGGCAACAAAACACAATTGTCGCACAGAAAAGCATAGTAAATTTTTTATTCTTAATTACTTTTCCGTTAGTTCTGACAAGCTCAATGAAGAACAGTACGTAAAAAACGAAAATCCAGCTGTGGAGCGAATCTTTAGAAATGAGTTGCACCATTGCAGGGAAAACTTGCATGCAACAAAAGGCTATTAGGATCATGTATGTTGGTACAATTCCTAATTTAAGTTTTTTGTTAGCGTAATTTACTGTGCAAGAAAACGCAAGGCTTGTGCAAATTGCCTGTAATAAGACGTAGCAAAACATGACAGGGTGCCAAAGGCCCGTTGCTTGCGCAAGCGGAACTATGAGAAACCCAATGAAGAACGTGTCGAAAATTGGGTGATGGTCGGTGATTTGTCCATCAACATTCATGCCTCCATTTGAGAAAAAAGTCATATATTGATGCAATTGATTCCACGTGTCGTTTATGCAAGTGCCCGGGTAGAGAAAAATTAAAGGTAATGCCCAGCAGACAAGAATCACTGAGGCGACAGCTAACACCGGATGTTTACAATTTAGCAGCCTATTTGCAAAATTGGAGATTCTATTGTTTGAGAATTTCTTAGACTGCCACACTTTTGATGTAAGAAATTTTCTGAGGCAAAAAGTTATCAAAATTAAAACCGCAAATACGATAAGCGCTGTCAAAACAAATGCAACCGACAAAGGGCAATCACCATAAGTGGTGTAGTAAGATGAAGCACTTAAAGCAAGCGAAAGAAATGCACAGCAAACATAGTCACACACAGCCAAAACTCTTGAATTTCCAATTCGGTTGTTATGTTGCAACTTGCTCCAATTCTTATTTTTAGTCGTTTTCATGAGACAGAATTATATATTAATGACTACAATGTTGCGTTTTGTTGCCTTTAATAAGAATTAAATCTCCACCACCTTTTTGTGCTGTTGACTGCCAAATTTAGTGCGGCTTATTCAGCATAACGTTGATAATAACAACCCTCTTAAGCAAGCTTATGCAAGCCGCTTGCAAGATTGTAAAATTTTGCTTATTCAGCCGCAATATTTTTATGATAAAATTCGCGCAGCAAAAAGCATTGAAATGTGTTAACCGCACTGCATTAGGGGTTTTGTTCTATGGAAACTAAAAACGCTGTTGCAACACAAAAAAACAAGGATGCGACTTCAAACAAAGGCACAAGTGTAAACGAAAATGCAAGCATGCCTGCTTCAAAAAACCTAGAGGGGCAAACAGAAGGTCAAACCCCGCTTTTGCAACTAAAGGATGTTTGCAAAACATATTACACAAAAGGCAACCGCAGAAATTGCACAGCCATAACTGGCGTTAACGCAACGTTTGAAAAGGGCGAGCGTGTTGCAATTTTAGGCAGCAGCGGAAGTGGTAAAACAACGCTTCTGCAAACAATTGCAGGCACAACAAAGCCTGAGTGTGGTGATGTTTTATTTGCTGGCAAAGCGCTTAGCACCTTTAGCGATGCTAGGCGTTGCGCATACCGTGCTCACAACGTTTCTGTAATTGAGGCGCATGCAAAATTGATAGAGCATGCAAATGTGTTTAATAACGTCTTCTTTGCATGTGCGTTTAATAAAACCTCACCTGACAAGGCACGCAAGCAAGCAAAGGCTGCACTTGAACTTGTGGGAATGCAGGCGCATGCAAACGAATTCCCTGAGCACTTAACACGTGCACAAACTCAACTTGTTGCAATTGCACGTGCTGTTGTAAAAAACCCAGTTGTAGTACTCGCTGACGATATTACTGCAACACTAGATGGCGTATCTGCTAAAGAAGTTCTTAGCGCACTTAAAAAAGCAACGAAAGATAAGTTACTAATTTTTGCAACCCAAAACGAAAATTTTGCAAGTGAATGTGCGAGTACAATCTATAAAATGGCAGATGGTAAGCTTGAGTGTTCCTCAAATGCAAATGAAACCCAAAGCCCTGCTTCTGCTTTGGGCAGTGCAAGCAATGCCAAAGAACAAAAAGCAGCAAAAGCACCAAGAGTGCCGCTTGCAAGTTCAATGCGTTTTGCATTCGTGCGCAAACTTTCGTTTTCAAACTTCAAAAAGCACAAATTTCGCACGCTTTTTGCAGTGCTTTCTGCCTCCATTGGTGTTATAGCAATTGCATTTGTGCTTGCAGTTTCAAACGGGCTTACAAACTACGTAAACTATGCGCAAGAAACATCGCTGTCATCAAGCCCGATTACAATCTCAAAATATAAAACGCAAAGCTCCAGCAATACCACACAAGCGAAAGAAGGCACATCATCAGACGATAACGCCTCAACTACTTCAGATTCAGAAACTGCGACAAAGCGTTCGCAATATTTAAATGACGCCATAAACAACCGCCGCATTGCGCTTAACAACACGCTTGCAAGCCTTATGTCAAAAAACGCTGAGCAAAAGAGCGAGGAGAGCGCACAGCTTTTAAACGATGTGGCTTCCCTTAAGGCATACTTAAACGAAAACCCTGATGGAGTGCTTGATAGCTGCGCTTCTGTTGAGTACACCTACAACACAACACCTGTAATTTATTCCACAGCTAACAACACTTGCAAGGAAGTCTACCCAGGTTCTATGTTTGGTAGCGTGGGTACTGGCAGTTCTGGCACGCAAGGCAGCAGGACATCTGTAACAAGTGCTTCAACGTTGTCTAGCATGTTTAGCGATTTTCGCCCGCTTCCAGAAAACCCAAGCACGTACGAAGATTCAGCATCACTTGTGGAAGGAAAGTGGCCCGAAAATTCAAGCGAATGCGTTTTGGTAATAAATTCCGATGGCACAATGGACGACACACTTGCATACACGCTTGGGTTTAAAGACTTCAAAGCCGAGTTGCAACCGCTGCTCGAAAAATACAACAATGGTGAAAAAGTTGACTGGCCTGGCATTTACGACTCGTATGCCTATGCAGACGTTTTGGGAATTGCATTTAAGACCATAAGCCCAGCTGAGGTGTATCAAAAGCAAGCGGATGGCACGTGGAGCGACATGAGCAGCGAGGAAAACTATTTGCAAAATGTTGTAAATGCTGGGCGCGATTTAAAAATTGTGGGAGTTGTAAAACCAACAAGCGATTCAAAGGCAAACGCCATTCTTAGTGAGGGCATTTACTACCACTCAACGCTTGACAAGGAAAACATTGAGCGTTCGCAAACTGCCCAGATTGTCCAAGAGCAAATTGCAAACCCAAATGTTGATGTTACAACAGGTAAAACTTTCGACTACCTAAAAAATGCTAGCACAATTTTAGAGCGTTTCGATTTCAGCAACATTGTAAACGTTGACACCGATGCTATGGCAGCTGCTGTTACGGTTCACCCAGAAGTGTTTGATTTTTTGGATGCCGACTTTGCCGAAGAGGAAAAGGAAGAAATTAAAACAGCAGTTGAAGAGGAAGTTACGCTGACCGATGAGCAAAAAGAGCAACTTGTGCTAGAGCTTTTAAACGACCCTGACTTTCAAACGTTTTTAAAAGACATGGCAAAAAGCCCAAATTTTGATGCAAGCGTCGAGGAAGTTTTGGCAGGGGCTGGGGCTGCTTATGCCGAATATTGTGCATGGGCGCTGCTTAATGACGAAACCCCTCAAGAGCCAAATGTTTATTTCGCCGAAAATGGGGCTGGCTATGAATGGACGGTTTATGCACAGCTTTTGCTTCCCGAATCACTTTCGGAAGACGTAAGCAAGTTTGTTGCAAAGTATGCAACACAAGTTTCAAACTACATTGTTGCAACTGTTGAAAGTGAAGTAAACAATTTAATTGTTGACATTCAAAACCAGGTTGAAGCCGAGCTTCAAAATGTTGACGCTTGGTTTAACGCAGAAGACAATGCTGACGCGGGCCCTGCCCTTATTGAATTTGATGAAGACAAGTTCTTTAATGCAATTCAAATAAACATCACTCAAGACGACATTGACCAGATGGGCTATTACATTGCAGGGGCTACATCGCACACATACGCAGGCAATTTAAGCGACTTTGGCTATGCCGACATAAACAAGCCAGCAACGTGTACCATTTACCCAAACTCGTTTGCCGACAAAGAAAAAATTACGCAAGCACTTGAAAAGTACAATACATCAATGCGCAACGCAGGTGACGAGAACAAAGTTATTGCTTATTCAGACACTATTGGCTCATTTGTGAAAATTGCGCTTTCAGCCATTGAAATTATAAGCAGCATAATCATTGCTTTTGTATGCGTCTCGGCAATTTCTGTTGTGATAATGATAAGCGTTATTTGCGGCATTTCTACGCTGCAGCGTGCACGTGAAGTGGGCATTTTGCGTGCACTTGGTGCCAGCAAGCGTGATGTGTTTAAGGTGTTTAACACCGAAAACGCACTTATGGGCTTTCTTGCTGGCGCATTTGGCTTTGCAGTTGTTGGGGGCTTGTGCTACGCAATAAACAAAGCACTCAGAGGTGCAGGTGTTAACTTTGATGTTGCGCAACTGACCCCGGAAATGGTTGTGGCAGGCATTGCCATTGCAACTGTTGTAACATCCCTAGCTGGCATTTTGCCTGCTTTCTTCGCAAGCAGAAAACGTGTGCACGACCAATAAATTTTTGGTTGTGTGCACAAAATTGGGCTTTAAACTGCGCAATTGGGTGTTAAATGAAAGTGCCTATAATGAAAGCGAAAGTTTTTAAATTGTTTGTTTAATTCATCGTAGGTTCTGCACTATTTTATTCAATATTTGAAACTTATGTTAACATGCCTGCCGTGCCTCAGTAGCTCAGGGGATAGAGCACGGCTCTCCTAAAGCCGGTGTCGTACG
>CAYVDR010000090.1:0-6477 GCA_964450625.1 uncultured Senegalimassilia sp. | reverse complement strand
TTTGCTTCAAGTGCCATTAGAACATGGTTAAATGGAACTTTCTACACTACTGCTTTTACAACTGATGAGCAACGTGCAATTGCAAACACGCAGCTTTCAGATGTAGATACAACGTGTAAAGTTTATTTCCTCTCGTCTGATGAAGCCAGTAACACAAACTATTTTGCTAATGACAACGAGCGAGTGTGTTACGTAAGCGCTTATGCACAAAACAAAGGGCTAAACCCTCGTGAATACTGGTATACTCGAACGCAAAGCCCCACAGAAACTAACCGCATAGTCACTATCGATCGCAGTGGTGAGGTTGACCTGTCTGGTCATGTTTGCAGTTGGGTTGGCGTTACAATACGTCCAGTAATAGATTTGCAGATGTAGGGAAGTGGCTAATTTTAGCCTGTGCGTCGTATGTGCATTTTTGCACAAATGAATTTTTTACTTGACGTATGTTTGTTCATTGCATAATATACCGCCTTGCGCAAAGCAACTTGCTTGGTGCGAAACTGGTCGGATAGCTCAGTTGGTAGAGCAGGGGACTGAAAATCCCCGTGCCGAGGGTTCAAGTCCCCCTCCGACCACCACTTTTTTAACATCAAAGGGGCTAAAGTTTAGCTCCTTTTTTTGTATCTATAAATTTTCATTAGGAAATGGGGTTGTTTGACATGAAAGTTCTAGCTTTGCAGGGAAGCCCAAGAAACAATGGCAACACAAATGCTGCTTTAACTGAGCTTGGGCGTGAGTTTAAAAATTTAGGCGTTGAGTTTGAAATCTTTCAAATTGGCAATAAGCCCGTTCGCGACTGTATTGCTTGCGGTGCATGCAGCAACGGCAGTCCTTGTGCATTTGCGCAAGATGGCGGTGTTGACATATTCAGCGAAAAAGCGAAAGATGCATCTGGCATTGTTATTGCAACCCCCGTTTATTATGCTCACCCCTCAGGGGCTGTGCTTTCATTTCTAAACCGTGCATTTTATTCTTCGCATGGTGCATTCGCAGGCAAGGTCGGCGCAAGCATTGCAATTGCCAGGCGTGCAGGCACATGTGCAACGTTTGATGTAATGAACAAGTACTTCGGCATTTCTGGAATGCCTGTTGCAGCGTCCACTTACTGGAATGTTGGCTTTGGGCGCATAAAAGGCGAATTCACAAGCGATGTTGAGGGTGTGAAAACAATGCACAACCTAGCCAAAAACATGACATGGCTTATGAAATCAATTGAGGCTGGCAAGCAAGCAGGCATTCAGCCACCAGCCTATGAAACTGGCAACATGTTTAACTTTATTAGGTAAAGTTTTTTAGCAAATATAACTTTGTTGTTTAAAACCCGTGTTATCACGGGTTTTGCTTTATGCTAGCAAGCATATAATTTATTAACCGTAAGCGAAAGGCTTTTAGTTGTGAAACATCAAAGTGGTCTTGAAGCGTTGCTAGATGCGCTAAAACAGTCGGGTTTTAATGTTGACGAAAAGTTTTCTTCCCCCACTTCAGGCACATCAAGTGAAGGTGCTCACACGTCGCACACCAGCAAAAAAGGTAGGTCAGGCTTTAGCGGCTTTCATTTTAAGCGAGGCGGCTTTCAGCGAAAACTGGGCACGAAAGGCATTGTGGTTTCAGTAATTTTGCTGCTGCTTGTAATTGCGGTTGCTTATTGGTGGTTTCACCCGCCAATTAACATTCACAGCGTGGATGCTTGGGTTTTTTGCTGCATAGTAATTTTGCTTCCACTTTTTTTGGTTTGGTGGAACAAATCGAAAACTTATGAAGTTGGCAGCAGCACGCACAACGCAAACAGAAGCAAAGCAAAGTTTTTTAAAGCGCTTGCGGCAATTCCAGTTGCAATTGTGGCTCTGGGTTTAATTGGCACGCTAATGTCGCTTGCAATTTTTCCTGGAAACGCCGAGAAATATGCAAATGTTTTGCAAACAAAAACCGAGGATTTTTCGCAAGACATAAAGCAGGTTGACTACTCTGAAATTCCAATTATTGACCGAGAATCTGCAACGCTTTTAGGCAACCGTGCAATGGGTAACATCCCTGAATATGTAAGTCAGTTTGAAATTGCAAGCACCTATAGCCAAATCAACTACAAAAACACTCCTGTTCGTGTAAGCCCCTTAGGTTATGCCGATTTGTTTAAGTGGCTTACAAACCGCGCTGACGGCATTCCTGCATATGCGCTTGTGAACATGACAACGCAGGATGCGCAAATTGTAAAGCTTGGCAACAGAGCAATTTTTTATTCGCAATCAGAGCCGTTGGCCAGAAACATCGACCGCTATGTTCAGTTGAAGTACCCGTTTTACATGTTTGACGAAAAGTCGTTTGAGATAGACGAAGACGGGCAGCCTTGGTGGATATGCCCAGTTCAAGAGCGCACAATTGGGCTGTTTGGCGGCACAACAATTAGCAGGGTTGTAATGGTTAACGCAACAACTGGGGAGTGCAGTGACATGGACATTTCAGACGTGCCGCAGTGGGTTGACCGCGCATACCCCTCCGAGCTTTTGGTGCAGCAATACAACTGGTCGGGTGCTTATCAAGACGGTTGGCTAAACAGTTGGCTGGGGCAAAAGAACGTTGTGCAAACAACGCCAGGGTCTAATGGCAACACAGGCTACAACTACATTGCAAAAGACGACGATGTGTGGGTATACACTGGCGTTACGTCCGCTACATCCGACAACTCAATTGTGGGCTTTGTGCTTGTAAACCAGCGCACAGCTGAATCGCATTACTACGCTGTTGCAGGTGCTACTGAAAAATCTGCCATGGAATCGGCTGAAGGTGCTGTGCAGAATTTGCGCTACTCTGCCACATTCCCGATACTCATAAACGTCTCTGAGCAGCCAACATACTTCATGGCGCTTAAAGACAACGCAGGCACGGTGAAGAAGTTTGCGATGGTTGACATTCAGCACTACCAAAATGTTGCTGTGGGTGATACTGTGGCGGATGCACAAAAGTCCTACGTTGCCATGCTCACAACATCAGGCTCGCTTGGGCAAACGTCGCAAAACAGCAATGTTAAACAGGCATCTGGTAAAATTCGCAACATTGCACAAGCCACTCTTGACGGCAACTCGCACTTCTATTTAACGCTTGAAGGTGACACAAAAATATACGACTTTGCGCTGCCTGGTCAACTTGAAATTGTGGCTTATAAAGAGGGCGATGAAATTTCGTTTAAGTACATTGAGGGCGAGAGCACACAATCTGTTCAAGAAATTCTTGACACAGAAAAAAATTCTAGTACACTTAACGCGCTTTCGAACGAACAAGGCAATACAGTGAATGCGCAAAGTTCAACAGAAACTAACAGCACTTCATGAATGTGATGTTTCGTTTGTTCGCAAGGTTTTGTTTTAATAGCAGTTCCGCTACCTAAGACAGCAGGTGCCGAAAGGTTTAATTGCAAGCCTAAAGCTTTAGGTTTTGCAGCCAGCCGAGGTGGTTGTAAGCAAATGTTAGCTCACAACCCCTGTGCATCTTTTTAGGTGGCAGGGGTTGTTTTATGTCTGCTGGCTTTTGTGTACGCAAACACAAATTGCCACATTGCATGAAATTAAACCCCACCAAAAGTGGCGGAACATTTAATTTTATGCAAAGGGGGTGTGAATATGCCAAATGCAAAGAATACAGAAATGCTTTCACAAATCTCAAACGACTTGCAAAGTGCAGGTGCAGTTTGGGTTGTGGATGCTTGCGGTTTAACCGTAAAGGAAGTGCAAGAGCTTCGTCGTTCTGTGCGCGAGGCTGGTGCTGTAATGAAAGTGTACAAAAACACTTTGGTGCACCTTGCGCTTAAAAATGCAGAAATGCCAACGCTAGACGACATGCTGCACGGGCCAAGTGCTTTTGTTTTTGCTGGCAGCGATGTTGCTGCAGCTGCAAAAGCAGTTCGTGAGTTTGCAAAGTCAAACGAGACTCTGCAAATTAAAGGCGGTCTTATGGATGGCGACGTTTTGTCAGTTGCTGAAGTTGAAGCAATTGCATCGCTGCCTTCTCGCGAAGAACTCTACGCAAAAATTGCTGGGGCAATTTCTGGTGTTGCACGTGGTCTGGCAGTTGGTATTGCTGGCGTGCCGCGCGGCTTGGCTCAGGCAACAAAAGCTGTTGCTGGTCAAAAAGACGCAGCTTAATTGCTGCATAAGTGTTTGTGCGCGCATGCGCACGGCACATTGTTAGTTGTTAATTTTGCTTGCTAAAATTGCAAGTACATAAAAATTGAAAGGAAGCTAATCATGGCTGTTTCTCGTGAAGAAATTATTGAAGCTCTAAAAGAAATGTCACTTCTAGAGGCATCTGAACTTGTTAAAGACATTGAGGAAACATTTGGCGTTTCTGCTGCTGCTCCTGTTGCAGTTGCAGCTGGTGGTGCTGCAGCAGGCGATGGCGGCGCTGCTGAAGAAAAAACAGAATTTGATGTTGTGCTAGAAGGCTTTGGCGACAACAAGATTGCTGTTATTAAAGCAGTTCGTGAAATCACAGGCCAAGGCTTGAAAGAAGCTAAGGCTACTGTTGAGGGTACACCTTCAACAATCCAAGAAGCTGTTGCAAAAGACAAAGCTGAAGAAATCAAGAAGACGCTAGAAGACGCTGGCGCTGCTGTTTCTTTGAAATAGTTCTTACCGCTTAACACTGCTTTTCAAACCCGCCGCATGCTCGGCGGGTTTTTTGGTATTTTAAGGCTTGTTTTATGCAAAGCAATTTTGAAATTGAACGAAGAGGCTTTTTGCCAGTTAGCAAGGCTGACATGAAAGCTCTAGGCTGGCACCAGTGCGATTTTATATACATTTGTGGCGATGCTTATGTTGACCACCCATCGTTTGGCATGGCAATTATAACCAGGCTGCTTGAAGCCAACCACTATAAAGTTGGCGTTGTTGCACAACCTAACTGGCACAACATTGAAAGCATTGCAGCATTGGGTAAGCCTCGTCTTGGTTTTTTGGTTTCTGCTGGCAACATGGATTCGATGGTAAACCACTACACCGTTGCCAAAAAGCGCAGGGCAAACGATGCATATTCACCTGGCGGCAAAACTGGTTTTAGGCCAGATCATGCACTAATTGTTTACTGTAATTTAATTCGCCAAAAATTTGGAGACATTCCCATAATTATTGGTGGCATTGAGGCAAGTTTGCGCCGCCTTGCACATTACGATTACTGGTCTGGCAAGTTCAAGCGCTCTGTTCTGCTTGACACGTGCGCAGACATTTTAAGCTATGGCATGGGTGAGCATTCCATTGTTGAAGTGGCAGATGCACTAAACGCTGGGCTTTCAGTGCGTGACATCACGTTTATTGATGGCACGGTTTATCGCACTAATTCACTTGAAAGCGTGGTTGACTATGAACTTTTGCCTTCGTTTGAGCAAATGCAAACTAACAAACTTAACTATGCCAAAAGTTTTAATGTTCAATATGAAAACAGTTGCCCTGTGCGTGGGATGCGGCTGGTAGAGCCTTATTCATCGCATTTGTTTGTTGTGCAAAACCCGCCAGCTAAGCCGCTTTCCACAAACGAAATGGATGCGGTTTACCGCTTGCCTTACGCTTACAATTACCACCCAATGTATGAAGCACATGGCGGCATTCCTGCAATTTCGGAAGTGAAGTTTAGCATTGCTGCTAGCAGGGGCTGTTTTGGGGAATGTGCGTTTTGCGCACTTACGTTTCACCAAGGGCGCATTGTGTCGCACAGAAGCCATGAATCCATAATTGAAGAGGCAAAACTAATTGCAAAACTGCCTGGGTTTAAGGGCAACATCAATGATGTGGGCGGGCCTAGTGCAAACTTTTTTCACGCAGCTTGCAAAAAACAACTTAAAAGTGGCTCTTGTGTGCATAAGCATTGTTTGTGGCCGCACCCTTGCAAAAACTTGGACACAAGTCACGAAAGCTATTTGCAGCTTTTAGAAAAGCTGCGCAAACTTCCTGGTATAAAGCGAGTTTTTGTGCGCTCAGGCATTAGGTTTGACTATGTTCTTGCAGACGAAAAGTTTGGGGCTGAATTTTTAGAGCAGCTTTGCAAACATCATGTAAGCGGGCAGCTGCGTTTAGCACCCGAGCATGTGTCTGAATGCGTTCTAAGCACAATGCACAAGCCAGAAAGTGCAGTTTATGAGCGCTTTGTTGAAGCGTTTGAAGCCGAAAATAAAAGATGCGGCAAAAAGCAGTTTGTTGTGCCATACTTTATGTCATCGCACCCAGGGTGCACTCTGGATAGCGCAGTTGAACTTGCGGAATATGTGCGAGACATCGGCTTTAACCCAAGGCAAGTGCAGGACTTTTACCCAACGCCTTCCACAATGGCTACTGTAATGTATTACACTGGCGTTGACCCTCAAACACTAAAACCTGTGTATGTGCCTAAAAACCCACATGAAAAAGCAATGCAGCGTGCGCTAATTCAGTACAGAAACCCAAAGAATTACAAGCTTGTTTATGAAGCATTAAAGCGCACTGGGCGCATGGATTT
>CAYVDR010000089.1:1903-6489 GCA_964450625.1 uncultured Senegalimassilia sp. | reverse complement strand
CCTACCCTTTTCTCTAAAATCAATTTAATGTACATTGCTTGAAAATTTAAAAGCAAGTTAATTTACGTATGCTAAAGTTCGCAACAATGTTTCTTACAAGTGCACATAACATTTTTTTGAAAGGCTTATTTTCTAAGTCTAGCTCTTTCATGCCTCCTGTTCATAATTGCAAAAGTGTGCCTGTTACAAACAATTCCTATTACACGTATTATTCTTACCGATACGTCTAGCACACGGGTTATTTGTTGTTGCTTGGCGTTTGAAGTTCGCTAAATTAAGCGTGCTTTGATTTCACTTGTAAACAATATGCCGTGTGCGCCTTAAACTTCTTGTTGTAGCAGTGCTGCAGCACACTTTCTTTTGCCCTGTTCAGTTTCTAAGTTATAAGGAATTTAGTCATGATTGAAAAAGTATGTATGCTCTTAATTTTTATTGGTGTAGCGCTTGGCGTTGGAATTTACTGCAGGAATCACACCGGCAGCGTTGACGGTTTTGTGCTAGGCGGGCGCAGTGTAGGGCCTTGGATGAGCGCATTTGCCTATGGAACAAGCTATTTCTCTGCCGTTGTGTTTGTTGGCTACGCTGGGCAATTTGGCTGGAAGTACGGCATTGCTGCAGCTTGGGCTGGCATTGGCAACGCAATTTTGGGAAGCTTGCTTGCTTGGTGGGTGCTAGGCCCACGCACACGCGAAATGACGCATAGGATAGGCGCCACAACAATGCCCGAGTTTTTTGGCAAGCGCTTTCAATCAAAAGGGTTGCGCATTGCAAGTGCGGCAATTATATTCGTGTTTCTAATCCCCTACACCGCTAGCGTCTACAATGGGCTTTCGCGCCTTTTCGGCATGGCGTTTGGGCTGCCTTACGAGTGGTGTGTCATTGGCATGGCGCTAATAACGTGCGCATACGTTGTGCTTGGCGGCTACATGGCAACTGTAATGAACGATTTCTTGCAAGGCATTGTTATGCTAATTGGCATAGTTGCTGTGATTTGTGCAGTACTAGCAAACAATGGCGGCTTTAGCGAAGCCATAACACAGCTTTCGCAAATTCCTGCTGAAGGTTCGCAAATGTCAGGACCATTCGTTAGCATGTTTGGGCCAGACTTGCCAAATCTAATAGGCGTTGTAATCCTAACAAGCCTTGGTACTTGGGGTTTGCCGCAAATGGTTCAAAAGTTCTATGCCATAAAATCAGGGCCAGCAGTAAAACAAGGTGCAATTATTTCAACACTGTTTGCATTTGTTGTTGCAGGTGGAAGCTACTTCTTGGGCGGTTTCGGGCGCCTTTATGCGAACCAAGTTGAAATGGGCGCAAACGGCCAGCCAGTCTATGACTCCATTGTGCCAACAATGCTCTCAACACTGCCAGACATCTTAATAGGAATTGTCATTGTGCTTGTGCTCTCGGCTTCAATGTCAACGCTTTCTTCGCTTGTGTTAACAAGCTCATCAACGCTAACGCTTGATTTGCTGGAAGGTAACGTAATAAAAAACATGAGCGAGCAGAAAAAAATCGGCTGGATGCGCGTGCTAATTGTGCTGTTTGTTATTGTGTCTGCCGCCCTTGCTCTAATTCAATACAACTCATCAATAACATTCATAGCACAGCTAATGGGCATTTCATGGGGCGCACTTGCTGGTGCGTTCTTGGGACCATTTTTGTGGGGGCTTTACTGGGGGCGCGTGTCAAAAGCTTCAGTTTGGGCAAGCTTTATTATTGGCGTCGGTTTAACTTCTGGCAACATGGTGCTAACGCTTATGGGCTGCCCACTAATTGAAAGCCCCATAAACTGCGGTGCACTTGCCATGGTGCTTTCAGTTGCAATTGTGCCGCTTGTTAGCTTATTCACAAAACCCGTTAAGTTTTCAGTTGAACCGCCAACAACGCAAGGTGCAATTGACCGAGAATACCAACATGAACTGGAAGCTGAAGGCTAATGCCTGCAATTGTAAGGCCGCTTGAAAACTGCGTTTCTTGCAAGCACCAAGCGGCTTTACAACGCAATGCGCTCGCAAATGATTACAGTTGCCATAAACAATGTGCACCCCACAAGCACGCCCTTTGATTTTGTGTCACAACAAAGGGGTTTTAGATGTGTTCGCTTTGCGCCATGCGTACCGTAACACCGCGCGTCCATAGCGGTTGAAATTTTTTCGGCACCCCTGAACATTTGCACGAACAATGGAATGAAAAGCCCTGTGTACGCACGTGTTTTAGCAATGAAACCACCGCTTGAAAAATTCGCAGCACGCGCATAATGCGCAGCATAAATTATGCGCAGTTGCTCAAACATTAGCGGAATAAAACGCAAAACCAAACATGCAGCCATTGCAATGTCGCAAGCGGGCAAGCGTAAATGTGAAAGCGGTGCTAAAAACCATGAAAACGCAGCCACCAACTGCGAAGATGTTGTTGTGAATACCACCACGAAACTTGCCAGCAATAGAAAAACAATGCGCAAGCCTAAAATTAAGCCTTGCAACGCACCAGTTTCTGCATTATTAACAACAGCAAACAAAAACGTTATTGCTGCCAGCGCAAACCCAGGCAAGCTCATGCGCGCATAAGCTTGTGCCCCCACGCCAGATGCAAGCATAGCCGCAACCACAAGCATGCCGAAAACACAAATGGAAGCCAAACTGTTGCAGAAAAAAATTAGGACAGTGAATGCAAACAACAAGAAAACTTTTACGCGCGCATCAATGCTATGCATAAAAGAATTGCTGTTTTCAAACGTAGAGAAACTAAACTGCATAGCGTAAGTGATGTACTAAATTGCGAAACTAATTGCCCTAGCTAGGCTTGTTTGTGCGCGCACCGACAAATGCTCGTGTTTGCCTGCCAAGCCCGCGAAGCCCTTGAGTTGCAGCTGTATGCACAGTTTGACGCGCTAAATGTGCCACGTATGGCACGCTAGAAATTTTTGGTACAGGCTTGCCCAAGACCTCAAAATAAAACCGCTTTTTAGCAGGGGAAAGCTTTTTACAGCTAAGCACATGCCGCGCTTCAAGCTGCCCAAAAGCCCAAAGCGTTTTTGCTTGCACAACTTCATTTTGTGCACCGTATACAGCATTGGCATCGTCAATGTAGTTGAACAAGCGAAGCACATGTGCTTGCCAAACCCCTTCGTCAGCTACATTAAGCTTTTGCATAATGTTTGACATTTCCACCCAGCGCTCAAATGGCATTGCTATTGTTGCATCACTTGCGCATGTGTTTTGCTCAATCCCACCGCTGCCTTCACTTTCACCAGCATTAACATTTGGTTTTGTTGCCTGTTTTGCAGGAAGTTCACAGCGGTAGCAGTAAAGCATTTCGTCCAGAAAGGCAATTGAGTCAGCTTCGCAGAGCGTTTGAGCCAAAAATGGGTTATCCGCCCAGCCAGCACCAGGGTATTCCTTAAATGTAATGTTATTGTTTTCCAAAAATTCACGCCTGTAAATTGCAGCCCAAATTGCAGGGTGACCTTCAAAAAGCTGTGGCGCATTGTTAAGCGTAAACGTAGCCTTCGAAGTTTTCATACAATGCCACGAATCACCTGGCAGCTGGTAAGCCGTTTTTGGGTTGTTCCACAAATGCAGCCCCAGCCACGCACATTTCACAACGTCAACGCTGCCGCCAAGCTTTTCATTTAGCGCAAGCAAGCGCCCGTACATGTTAGGTTTCAAAAAATCATCAGGCTCGGCAATTGCAATGTATTTGCCACGGGCAAGCTTTATGCCAGTGTTACACGCGCTGCCATAACCTGCATTAGCTTTGTCAACGCACGTTATGCGCGCATCCTTTTCAGCGTGAGCATGCATTATGCTGCTAGAGGCATCAGTTGAGCCGTCGTTTACGCAAATTATTTCAAGTTCGCTTAGCGTTTGTTCACGAATGCTTTTAAGGCATTCGTCCAAAAAGCGCTCCACATTGTAGATTGGCACAATAACCGAAACTTTAGGGTGTTTGACTGGCACGTTGGCTGCTTGAGTTGTTTGCTTCTCTGTTGTTTTTACGTCCATTTTAAGGCTAGCCCCTTCCACGCAGTTTCTCAAGTGCAGGCCCGCTCACGCCTGCTAAATGCAGCAGCCTTGCCGCACAAAAGCGCTTTCTTGTTGCTTGTGCAAACTTTGGGTAATTGCTTTGCAGCCACTTGTAAAAAGCTTTTACATTAGCACTGCCACGCTTGCGATTGGTGTCATAAATAAAGCCAATGTTATAGTTTGTGTTTAATGCTTGGCAAATGCGGTATTCCAAGTAATCCTGGCGAGTTTGACTAAGCGAATTTTCGCTTGCAAATTTAAGCAAGCACTCAATCATTAAGCGGTGATGCGCATAGCGGTTTGCATAACTTGCAAACGAAACCGACTGCGAGGCGTTACCAAGCAAATATTGGTAAACATTTGCTGGGCAAAATTCAACGGTTTTTGCAAAGCATGTAGCCAAAACAACATACTGCAAATCAACGTAGAAAATGCCCTCCTGAAGTGCAATTTTATTATCGCGCAAAAGCTGAGTTTTCACATTTAGCGTGTGAATTGTAATATATTGCTCGCATTCGGGCATTTGACACACTTTATCAAACGAACAGCACCGAAGCT
>CAYVDR010000089.1:0-1803 GCA_964450625.1 uncultured Senegalimassilia sp. | reverse complement strand
TATTGCTCGCATTCGGGCATTTGACACACTTTATCAAACGAACAGCACCGAAGCTCTTTTAACTTTGCTGGCAGCAGGCATTGTTTGCGCGAGCCGCTTGTCATGTCAACTTCTGTTTTTTCGTCAATTACAATGCTTGCGTCTGTGCGCTCAAGTTCGTCAAGTATGCGCGCTAAGCCTTCAGCATTTACCCAATCGTCGCCATCAACAACGCGGAAATACTTGCCACTAGCATGGGCAATGCCAGCATTAACAGCCGAACCATGCCCGCCGTTTTCCTTGTTTACAAGCTTAAAAATGTTAGGATATTTTTCAATAAATTCCTGCGCAATTACTTGTGTTTTATCGGTTGAACCATCATTTACAATTATGACCTCAAGCCTGCCAGCAAATGCACTGTTTGCAAGCGAGTCAAGCCCACGGCGAATGTAGGCTTCAACGTTATAGCACGGCATTGCAATTGTAAGAACTTTTTGCATGTGACCCTCTTATTAGCTGTGAATTTACTGTTTGCTTTTCTTTGCACAGGCCTGCCCCTGCGCACGAAGTGCTGCAATTGCAACTTGCGGCACATAACGCAGCTGCCAAGCAACAATACGCTTTGCTGCTGGCAGGGGTGCTGTTAGCATGGTTTTGTAGTTGCTATTATAAGACGCGCGAAGTTTACTTAAAATTTCTGTGCGCTCAGCGTCAGCAATTGTGCTGTCGCAAAAGCCAAAGCGAGCCCACTTAACAAGCAACGAAAATGGCCCCTTTGCTTTGCGCGCCTGCGCAAGTTTTATAATTTTTTCGTTGCTGGTTTCCTTCGCACACTCAAGCATAAGCGCATCGGCCTGCAAAAGCTCCATGGCACGGCGTGTTAAACCACCGTTTGAGATGGATGCCATGTTCATGAAATAGTGATACTCCAAACGGTTAGACGTAGCAACTTTTACGGCGCCTGGAAGCAAGCGTACATTTGCCACCCTGTCTTCACATGTAAGCCCAACAGGGAAAACTGGTGCGCTATTAGCTTGCTGCCACGCACTAAACAAGCTTGCTTTATACGCACGCGACCACACGGCATATTCCTCAACTTCAAGCATGCGTGCGCATGCAGCCACACCGCTTTCAACTGTTACAATTTCAGTTTGTGGCTGAGCAAATGCAGCCTCACTACTACAAGAAGCAGAGTCAACATGTGCAACATCGCAGCTAGTTTGCTCAATCAACCGCGCAAATGTTTCAAGAAACGTGGGCTCAACCCAATCATCTGAATCTAGGAATGCAAGGTATGTGCCATTTGCATTTTCAATGCCTGTGTTTCTGGCAGCCGACAAACCACCAGTAGCTTGCTTATGTATAACACGCGCGTTTGTATGGGTTTTACAATAGGCATCAAGCATTTCAGGTGAGCTATCGTCTGACGCATCGTCAACAAAAATGATTTCAAAGTTTAAAAACACCTGTGCATCAATGGATTTAAGCGCACGCGAAAGCCATTTAGACGTGTTATACACTGGAACTATTAAACTGAATAGAGGCATGAACACCCTTCCTGAAACTCTTAACATAAGCTTGCGATGCAAGCTTGCTGCGCATGTAAATGCCCAGACAATTGCAAACTTACATTTTAATTAATCAATTGATTGTTTACTCAGCCATTATACCCAAACCTTCTAAACTCTTCTAAAGAGTTCCGAGTAATTCTATTGTAGGGTTCTTAAAATTATTTTGGGCACATTAGGCTATGTAACGCAGAGCCACTCAAAAACGTAAAAATTATGAATGCAAAAAAATTAGTTGAATAAATAAAACACTCTA
>CAYVDR010000088.1:0-6511 GCA_964450625.1 uncultured Senegalimassilia sp. | reverse complement strand
CTGAAACCATAAAAGAATGCTTGCGCACGCTTTTCGTAAACGATGCTTCAGCCGCACGCCCCGACGGTTCAATGCAAGTTCATACGCTTTATTGGTGGCAGCATAATTGTAAGGATGGGCAATATTCGCCAGCAAAAGTTCATGGCTCGCTTCACGTTTCGCTAAAAGACGGCGTAACAACACCAGCATCTTTTGATGATTATAACGTTGAACTGGTTAAACTCGACAACCTTGAACCTGAGGTTATTGAGGGGTTTTAGTTTTTAGCATCGCAAAATTGTAAGCAAAAAGTTAATGCGGCAATTTAGCCACAACGTTTGTGTGGTTATGCGCTAAACTTTGCCCATACTTGTTTTAGCTTGTTTATGAAAAAAGGAGTTTATCATGGCAAACAGGTTTGTTTTAAACAACATTTCGTACCACGGTGAAGGCGCAATTAAAGAAATCCCTGCAGAAATTTTGCGCAGGGGTTTTAAGAAGGCGTTTGTGTGCACCGACCCTGATTTAATTAAATTTAACGTAACGTCAAAAGTTACAAGCCTTTTAGAAGATGCTTCAATTCCTTTCAGCATTTACAGCGAAATTAAACCAAACCCAACGGTTGAAAATGTAAAAAGTGGCGTTAGTGCCTTTAAAGAAAGCGAAGCGGACTGCATTGTGGCAGTTGGTGGCGGCAGTGCAATGGACACTGCAAAAGCAATTGGCATTATTGCTGAAAACCCTGAATTCAGCGATGTTTTAAGCTTGGAAGGCGTTGCAGAAACTAAAAACCATGCAACGTTTACTATTGCCGTTCCAACAACTGCAGGCACCGCTGCCGAGGTTACAATCAACTATGTAATAACTGACACGTCTGCTGTGCGCAAGTTTGTGTGCGTCGACACAAACGACATCCCAGACATTGCCGTTGTTGACCCTTCCATGATGGCAACAATGCCTGCTAGCTTAACTGCTGCCACTGGCATGGATGCACTAACTCATGCAATTGAGGGCTACACAACAAAGGCTGCTTGGGAGCTTTCCGACATGTTCCACCTAAAGGCCATTGAGCTTATTTCAAAGCACTTAAGGGGCGCTGTCGCAGAGGCGAAAAGCGGCAATGCTGGCAGCGGCAGGGAAGGCATGGCACTTGCACAATACGTGGCAGGCATGGGCTTTTCCAACGTTGGGCTTGGCATAGACCACTCTATGGCACACACGCTTTCGGCGCACTACGACACCCCGCATGGTGTGGCGTGCGCAATGCTTTTGCCAATTGCCATGGAGTTTAACAAGCCAGTTGTGCAAGAGCGCCTGGCAGACGTTGCACGTGCCATGGGCGTTGACACGGCTGGTATGTCAGAAGCGCAAGCGGCTGATGCAGCAATTGAGGCTGTTCGCAAGCTTTCAGCCGATGTTGAAATCCCGCAAACGTGTGCTGGCCTTGTTGAGGCTGACCTTGAGCAGCTTGCAGAAGATGCCATGGCAGATGCTTGCTTCCCAGGCAACCCACGTGAAGCCAACCACGAGCAAGTTGTTGAACTGTTCCGCAAAATAATGGCTTAGGGCAAATTGACAACTTACATTTCAGACCAAAAACAATTTAGTAAATTTCTTGCCAGCGCACAAAGCTCTTCTGTTATTGCAATCGATACAGAATTTATGCGTGAAAAAACTTACTACCCTTCACTTTGTTTGCTGCAGCTTGCAACACCAAATGAAGTTGCAATAGTTGACACGCATTGCGTATCCAACATAAGTGCGCTGGCAAGCATTTTTAAAAATCCCAGCATAACAAAGGTTTTTCACGCTTCAGAACAAGATTTAGAAATCCTGTTTCACCATGTTGGTGTTATGCCGCACCCAATTTTTGACACGCAAATTGCAGCATCGGTTCTAGGGCACACAAAGCAAGTTGGCCTAGGCGCCCTTGTTAGTGAGTACTGCGACGTGCACTTGAAAAAAACCGATTCTTACACAAATTGGCATGCAAGGCCGTTAACAAAATCGCAAATAAATTATGCTGCGGGCGATGTTTTATACCTTCCCAAAATTTATGAGCAAATGCTCGCGAAGCTTAAAAGCAAAAACCGCTTGCAGTGGCTTGAACCTGAATTTAAAGAACTTGAAAACCCTGCTAGGTTTAATGTTGATGCTAAAAGCCGCTACAAGCGCTTAAAAAAAGTTGGGCAGCTTGTGCCAAAACAACTTGCTGCAGCACGTGAAGTTGCAGCGTGGCGTGAAAATGAAGCACAAAAGCGCAACATACCGCGCAAGTGGGTGCTAACCGATGAGCAAATCGTTGAAATTTGCAGGCGCTATGCCCGCACAATTGACGAGCTATACATTGTGCGTGGCGTGCGTGAAAAGCTTTGCGTTGAAGATGCCAGAGCGGTTGTAAAGCTAATGAGTGCTGCATTTAACTCAAGCCCTGAAACGTGGCCAAAACCAGACCACAAGCCCAAAAACGAGGAGAATGTGGACGCTTTAGTCGATGCTTTGTCAGCGGTAATTCGCTTGCGTGCGCAGCAAAACAATGTTGCATTCCAAGTGCTTGCAAGCCACGACGACATAGTAAAAATTGCAAGGGGCTACCGCAAAAACATTGCCACATTGCAAGGCTGGCGCAAAAAGCTTGTGGGGGCTGAGTTACTGGACATGCTTGATGGAAAGCTTGCAGTTGTTGCTTGCGGCAATGGAATTAAAACGGTTCCTTACAGCAGTGGTGAAAAAGCGAACAAACAATAACAGTTTGTTTACAATATTATATTTAAATTTCAAGGGCACATGTGTTCGTGTATTCTGTTCGCCACTCAATAATAAAATCTTAAAACAAAAGGGGTTAACTTTATGAGCATGAGTTATTTAATGTTAGTTGTTCTTACCATGATAATAGGCGTTGGTGCAACTGTTTTTGTTAATGCGAAAATTCGCAAGTACAATCGCGTTAGCGCTTCACCTGGCATTACAGGCCAGCAAATGGCGCAGCGTATGCTAACCGCAAATGGCATAACTGGTGTGCAAATTCACCAGGGGGCGGCAGGGCAAAACCATTTTGACCCAAGGG
The DNA here is from genome assembly GCA_964450625.1 of uncultured Senegalimassilia sp. Taxonomy (GTDB): domain Bacteria; phylum Actinomycetota; class Coriobacteriia; order Coriobacteriales; family Eggerthellaceae; genus Senegalimassilia. The sequence goes on along the minus strand of CAYVDR010000088.1, from coordinate 3,465 downwards.
ATAACTCCATAACACTTGACCCAGACGCTTTTGGTACAACATCCATTACTGCAATTGCAACGGCATGCCATGAGGTTGGTCATGCCTGTCAGTTTAATTTGGGTTATACGCCAATGAAAATTCGCTCCGCTTTAGTTCCTGTTGTTAACTTTGCATCAAATGCATGGGTTTTCTTGCTAATGATTGGCATTGTCATGCGCCTTGCAGGGCTTACAACGTTTGCAATAATTCTTTACGCTTGCGTGGTGCTGTTTCAGCTTGTTACACTGCCCGTTGAGTTCAATGCTTCAAGGCGAGGGCTTGATTTTTTGAAATCTCAAGGGCTTGCACAAAGTGAGCAATCAGCCGCTGCGTCTGTTCTGCGCGCATGTGCATACACTTACGTTGCAGCCGCTTTAACCTCCATTCTTCAGCTGCTTTGGCTTTTAGGACAAAACCGTGAATAGTGCTACCCCAACACAAGTGCGCGCGCTTTCTGTTTCGGCTGCAATGCAGCTTGCGAAAGGTGCGCTTGAGGGTATTAACGTAACAATTGTTGGTGAGGTTTCAGGGCTGTCTAACAAGCCAGGTTACAAAGCAGTTTACTTCACCATTAAAGACAAATCGGCAGCGCTTGATTGCTTAATGTGGAAAAACCGCTATAGCAAAGCTGGTGTTCAGCTTGAAAATGGGCAGGCTGTTGAAATTTCTGGGCGCTTTACAGTTTATGCTGTTAAAGGGCGCATGAACTTCGATGTCACGTCCATTAAATTGGCAGGGGAGGGCAATTTGCGCCTGCAAGTTGCTAACTTGGCTAAAAAACTTAACGCTGAAGGTTTAATGGACGCTTCTCGCAAAAAGCCTTTGCCCGAAATGCCAATGAAAATTGGTGTCGTAACATCGCCTCGTGGCGATGCTGTGCACGATGTTTTGCGCACGTTGCGCAGGCGCTTTCCCGTTGCTCGCGTGTTGTTTGCTGGCGTTGCAGTTGAAGGTGCAAATGCGCCCGCTGGCATAATAAGCGCAATAAGTGCTGTTGTTAGTGCTGGTGCTGAAGTTGTGCTTGTGGTGCGTGGTGGTGGCTCTTACGAGGACCTAATGCCATTTAACGACGAAATGCTCGCGCGCAAAATTAGCGCTTGCCCAGTGCCTGTTGTAACTGGCATAGGCCATGAGCCTGACACATCCATTGCCGACATGGTTGCAAGCTTTCGTGCGTCCACCCCAACGGCAGCAGCAGAAGCAGTAAGTCCTGCGCGCGAAAGTCTAGAAGCTGAATTGTCTTCGCAAGTGCTTCGCATGCGCTCAGCGCTTGATGTGCAACTTCAACAGTGCCGCACACGTGTTGAACGCGCTGCTCAAAGCCACATTTTTAGCAACCCAGATGTTTTGCTTAGCGCGCCAGCGCAAGAAATTGACACAGCAACTGAACAGCTTTTGCGCCAGCTAAAACAGTTTGCAAGTTCAAATGCAACCAATTTAAACCAGCTTAAAAACCGTCTTTTAACTGCATCAAAAAGCATAGGTGCAAGCTGTCGCGTTAACTGTGAAGCTTCTGCAAAGCGCTTGCATGCTTTTGCGCCACACGTTGCAAGTGCGCAAAAAGCAGCGCTTTCTGCGCTTGTGGGCAAGCTTGATGCACTTTCACCGCTTGGTACAATTGCCCGTGGTTATTCAATTGCAAAAACACCAGCAGGCGGTATAGTAAAATCTATTTCTGGGGTAAGCGCGGGCAGTAAGCTTGATGTAACAGTTGCCGATGGCGTAATTAACTGCAACGTTGCAGGAACTGAAAAAATTGAAACAGATGTTATAAAATTTAAGTAAACAAGGGGGTTTTAAAATGGATGAATTTACAGCACTAAATAATGAAAACGAATATGAAGTTAGCAATGGGGCTCAAAGTGCAACTACCAGCACTAAAACACCTGATAAACTTACATTTCGCGAAGGGGCTGCACAGCTTGAGCAAATCGTTAATTTGTTGGAGTCGAACACGCTTGAACTCGAAGAAACCCTTGCGCAGTTCGAGCGCGGTGTTGCGCTTGTTAAAACACTTCGGGCTCAGCTTAGCACAGCTGAGCAAAAGCGTGATGATTTAATGGCAAAGCTCGAAGATGTTTTAGACGATGCGGAACGCGACACAACGCTTTCTTAAACGTGCCGCCTAAACTTATTATTTAACACTTCAGCAAAAAGTTAAATGTAATAAAATAATGGCTTGCTCAAATTACTGTAAAATTGGCACTTCAAATTTTGTTTTAGAAGGAGGCGTTCATTGAACGTTTTAGTCATCAATGCTGGCTCATCGTCTTTGAAGTATCAATTAATAAACGTTGAAAACCACACTGTTTTGGCAAAAGGCATTTGCGAGCGCGTTGGCTCAAGTGATGCGTTTCATAAGCATGGCATCGACGATAATGAAGTTGTCATCGATGAAAAAATGGCAAACCACGACGATGCAATGTCACTTGTGCTCAAAACACTAACATCAGGCTCTGATGCTGCAATAAAATCGCTTAGTGAAATTGATGCCGTTGGTCACAGAATTGTTCAAGGTGGCAAATATTTCGACAAATCGGTTTTAATAACGTCTAGCGTTATAGAAAAAATTGAAGAGCTAGCTGAGCTTGCACCACTTCACAACCAAGCTGCCCTAATGGGCATTCGCGCGTGTCAAAAACACATGCCAAATGCATTAATGGTTGCTGTTTTTGATACGTCGTTTTTTCAAACACTTCCGCCAAAAGCTTACATGTACCCGCTGCCTTACGAACTTTACGAGAAGTATTCAATTCGCAAATATGGTGCTCACGGCACGTCGCATCGCTACATTTCGCAGCGTGCAGCTGCCGTTTTAGGCGAGCCGCTTGACGACCTTAAACTTATAACGCTGCATTTAGGTAACGGTTGCTCCGCATCGGCAATTGACCACGGCATGGCTGTTGACACATCCATGGGTTTAACGCCGCTAGATGGTTTAATGATGGGCACACGTTGTGGGGCTATTGACCCTGCTATTGTGCCATTTGTTATGGAGCACGAAAACTTAACGCCCGCGGAAATGAACAACTTAATGAACAAACAATCGGGGCTTTTAGGCATTTCTGGCATTTCAAATGATTTGCGCAGCGTGCGCACTGCGTCCGAAGAAGGCAACGAGCGCGCAATGCTTGCTTACGACATGTTTTCTAACTCTGTAAAAAAATACATTGGGCAATACATTGCTGTTATGGGTGGTGTTGATGCCATTGTGCTTACAGCTGGCGTTGGTGAAAATTGCGATAAAATGCGCAGGATGATTTTTGCTGGCCTTCAGCCACTTGGCATAATTTTGGACGAAGAAAAAAACCGCCAGCGTGGCTTTGAGCGAATAATTTCAACGAAAAATTCAGCTGTTCAAATTATTATTATTCCCACAAACGAGGAATATATGATTGCGTGCGACACCGCTGCAATTATAAATGGGCTTTAAGTTCTGCTAGC
>CAYVDR010000087.1:0-6576 GCA_964450625.1 uncultured Senegalimassilia sp. | reverse complement strand
CTTTTGCAGCGTTCTTTTTTGTTTTCTGTTAACATTGCGAACCGTTGCGCTTAAAAAAGCGCTTTGGAATAAATGCGATTGATGCGCGCAAGTTGTGCATTTGAATCTGTTTAGAACTTGCTACGGCTGCGTTTGAAGTTATCGCATGCGTTTGTTTCTTTTAGGAGTGGTTTATGTACGCAATTGTAAAAACTGGTGGCAAACAGTATAAAGTTGCCAAAGGCGACAAGCTAAACATTGAAAAGCTTGATGCCAATGTGGGTGACAAAGTTGAACTTGATGTCATTTGCTTTGTGGATGGCAGCACGGTTGAAGCCAACCCTGCCAAAGCTTCAAAGGTCAAAGTAACTGCTGAAGTTATTGACCAAGTAAAAGGCGAAAAGCAGCTTGTGTTTAAATTCAAGAAACGCAAGAATTACAAGAAAATGCGTGGTCATCGTCAACAATTAACACGCGTTGAAATTAAATCGATCGCTTAGTTTATTTAGGAGGCTTACAAAATGGCACATAAGAAAGGTTTAGGCTCATCACGCAATGGTCGCGATTCTCACGCACAGCGTTTGGGCGTTAAAATGTTTGCAGGGCAAAAGGTAAAAACTGGCAACATCATTGTTCGTCAACGTGGCACAAAATTCCACCCAGGCAACAATGTTGGCATTGGCAAAGACAACACTCTGTTTGCACTTTGCGATGGCACGCTTAATTTTACCCAAGGCGTAAAACGAAGGGTTCACGTTATACCACAAGCTTAAATTCCTTCGGTTTACATATATGCAATAAAAATGCCCTCTAGCTTTTGCAGAGGGCATTTCTTATATAATCGCAGTTTAATAAATGATTATTTAACCAACGAGGCATTTTATGTTTGTAGATAAAGTTCATATACATGTTAAGGGCGGCGATGGTGGTGCTGGCTGCATGTCGTTTAGGCGTGAAGCGCACGTGCCAAAGGGCGGCCCAGACGGCGGCGATGGTGGCAGGGGTGGCAACGTTGTTTTGCAAGCCAGCCGTGAAGTGTCGTCGCTTATAGACTTCAGGTTTAAGCACCACTTTAAGGCACAGCGTGGCACGCATGGCAAAGGCAGCCGCATGCATGGCGCCACAGGCGAAGATTTAGTGCTTAAAGTGCCTGTTGGCACGGTTGTTCGTGAATACTTTGAAGACACAAAAGAAACTGGCGAGCTAATTGCCGATTTGGTGCACCATGGCCAAAGCATCATTGTTGCTGCTGGCGGCGTTGGTGGCAGAGGCAACATTCACTTTGTAACATCCACACGCCGAGCCCCTGCGTTTGCTGAACTTGGTGAGCCTGCAAGTGAGGGCTGGGTTGAGCTTGAAATGAAGCTTATGGCAGATGCAGCCCTTGTTGGCATGCCGTCGGCTGGCAAAAGCTCGCTTATTGCGCAAATTTCAGCGGCAAAGCCAAAAATTGCCGACTACCCATTTACAACGCTTGTGCCAAACCTTGGCGTTGTGCGTGCAAACAGCGGCCAGAGCTTTGTTGTGGCGGACGTGCCAGGGCTTATTGAAGGCGCAAGCAAGGGGCGCGGTTTGGGGCATGAGTTTTTGCGCCACATTGAACGCACTGCCCTTATTGTGCATGTTGTTGATTTAACAGGCGACTGGGAAGGGCGCAACCCGCTTGATGACTATCGCATTATAAACAACGAGCTTGCGCAGTATGCTGATGAGCTGGCCAAGCGCCCACGCATTGTTGTTGCTAATAAAATTGATGTTGCGGGAACAGAAGATGTTTGCAAAAAGCTGGCGCAACTTGTACGTGAAGACTCCATTGCTGCTGCTGGCGGCAATGAATTTGCAGAAAGCCCCATTGACCCAAAGCTTTATTGCATTAGTGCGCTCACCGGCAAAGGCGTTGAAAGCCTTAAAGCTGCCATAGCAAGCAAGGTCGCAAAACTGCGTGCTGCCAGCACAAATGAGGCTACAGGCACTGCAGATGTTGGCGAATACGACAAAGTTTGGGAGCTTAAGCGTGAGCAGCGTGATGAAGCGTTTGAGGTGAAGAAGCTTGGCGACAATGCATTCAGGGTTATTGGCAAGCAAGTTGAGCGCTGGGTTGTGCAGTGCGATTGGGACAATGAAGAAGCTGTTATTTTCTTGCAGCACAGGCTAAGGCGTGCTGGCGTGGAAAGTGCACTTGAAGCGGCAGGTGCCAAAGATGGCGACACCATTTACATTTTCGAGTGCGCATTTAACTTTGAATCGGCTCGCACAAAAGAAGATGTGTTCGCAGAGCTGGATTTTTAAGATGGCAAGCAACAAACAAGCACATAATGCGCAGGTAAAGCGCCTGGTTGTTAAAGTGGGCTCCTCAACGCTTACAACAAGCCAAAGCAGCATAGACTACGAATTTCTGGCTGACTTTTGCGCACAAATTGCAAGCGTGCGCAAAGCTGGCTGGCAAGTTGTTGTTGTAACATCGGCAGCAATTGCGTGCGGGCTTGAGGCACTTGGCATACGTAAGCGCCCAGGCGACATGCCAAGCCTGCAAGCTGCGGCATCCGTTGGGCAAAGCGCACTTTCGGCGGCGTATGCAAAGGCGTTTGCAGCGCATGGCATAACAACTTCAACAGTGCTTTTAACCCGCAAAGACACTAAAGAGCGCAGCAGCTACTTAAACGCCAAAAACACGTTGTGCAAACTTTGCGAGCTTGGGGTTGTGCCAATAATCAACGAAAACGACACCGTTGCAACCGAGCAAATTCACTTTGGCGACAACGACACACTTGCCGCTTTAACCGCATGCTTAATTGATGCCACAAACGTTGTTATACTGTCGGACGTTAATGGGCTATACGACAAAAACCCTAACAGCCACAAGGACGCAAAACTCATTAGCAACGTAAGTGAAATCACACCTGACATTTTAGAATGCGCAGGCGGCGTAGGCTCGGCTGTGGGCTCTGGCGGCATGCAAACAAAAATTAGTGCTGCACGTGTGCTTATGGCAGCTGGCATTTCAATGACCATATGTTTTGGCAGGGCTGAAAACGTTGTGTACAAGGCTGCTTGCGGGCAAAGTGTTGGCACACGCTTTGAGCCTGCTGTGGCTGGCGTGCGCCATGAAATTACACCACGCAAGCTTTGGATTGCGCTGGGCGACAGTGTGCACGGTGAACTTGTTGTGGACGCTGGAGCAAAAGCTGCGCTGCAAAACAGTGGAAGTTCGCTTTTAGTAGTGGGTGTTAGTGAAGTGCATGGGCGTTTTTGTGCTGGCAGCGTTATTGATATTAAAGCTGAGGGCGGCTGCGTTTTCGCACGTGGAAAAGTTGCATTCTCGTCGGATGAAATTGACCTTGCACTTGGTAAAACTCGTGCTGAAATTCAACAAAACCGTTTGCTTGAAACGTTTGCAAACAAACCAGTTGTACACCGAGATGACTTAATTATTTTTTAGTCATTTTTAAAGTTGGGGGTTTACATGCCAAAACAAACAGAAGACATTAGCAAAATTGCAGAGTCTGTTGAAGTTGTTGCAATGCAAGCAAAAGAGGCAAGCGAAGAACTTGCACAGTCAAGCGAGAAAGCCAGAAACAGCGCACTGCTTGAAATGGCAAAAGCGCTGCGTGAAAACACAGAAGCCATAATTGTTGCAAATGCTCACGATGTTACTTGTGCACATAAGGCTGGGCTTAGCGAGGCGTTAATTGACCGTTTGCTTTTAAACGAGGCACGCATTGAAAGTGCTGCTGCAGGGCTTGAAAAGCTTGTTGCAATGCCCGACGTTTTAAACAAAACCTTGGAAGCACGCACGCTTGAAAGTGGCATTGAACTTAACCGTGTTTCCGTGCCGCTTGGCGTTGTTGCAGTTGTGTACGAAGCACGCCCAAACGTTACAGTGGACGCTGCTGGCATTTGCATAAAGTCGGGCAACGCTTGCGTTTTGCGTGGTGGTTCGGCCGCTGCAAAGTCTTGCGAAGTGCTGGCAGACACTCTGCAGCGTGCCGCGGTTTCTGCGGGGCTGCCACAGGGCTGCATTGGCAGCGTAAGCCCGGCAAGCCACGCAACAAGCGATGTGCTAATGAACTTGCGGGAATACGTTGACGTGCTAATTCCACGTGGCGGGAAGGGGCTTATTCAGCATTGCATCAAAAACTCAACTGTGCCTGTTATTGAAACTGGCACTGGCAACTGCCATGTTTACGTGCACGAAACAGCCGACCTTGCGCAAGCTTGCAACATTTTGGTTAATGCAAAGTGCAGGCGCTATGGCGTGTGCAATGCCGCAGAAACGCTTTTGGTTGACAAGAGCATTGCACAAGAATTTTTGCCTATGGCGTTTAAAGAACTTGCAAAGCATGGGGTAACTTGCTACGTGGACAAAACTGCAATGGCTTGTGCAAGTGAATTTTGCGCCAACGAAGCAACAACAGGTGGCAGCACACTTGACTATGAGCTGGCAACCCAAGCGGACTGGGAATGCGAATACTTGGCACCTAAGCTTGCCATACGCTGCATGAGTGGGGTTGATGCGGCAATAGAGCACATTAACACATACGGCACCCGCCATTCCGAAGCAATTGTTGCAAGCGAAAACGCAAATGAGGGGCTTTTGGCAATTTCGAAGTTCATTGCACGGGTTGATGCAGCGTGCGTGTACACGAACGCATCCACAGCGTTCAGTGACGGTGAAATGTTTGGGCTTGGCGCTGAAATTGGCATCTCAACGCAAAAGCTGCACGTGCGAGGCCCATTCTCTGCTGAAGCCTTAACATCGTCCAAATATATTTTGCGTGGTGCGGGGCAGGTGCGCAAGTAAAGTGTTCAGCAGCATTAACACGCAGCCCGCCAACACAAGCCAAAGCGAAAGCGGCAACATGGCGCAAACTGTTTGCGAACACTTAAGCAACCTTGGCAAGGGCGGCAAACCTGCACGTTTGGGAATTATGGGCGGCACGTTTGACCCGATACACACGGGGCATTTGTGCTGTGCCGAGCAAGCACGCAGTGCGTTTAATTTGAATGCCGTTTTGTTTGTGCCAGCAGGAAGCCCTGCATACAAGCAAAACAAAAAAGTAACCCCTGCAGCACAGCGCTTAGAAATGTGCAAGCTTGCCACAAAAAGCAACACAGCGTTTTTTGTAAGCGACATTGAAATTAAACGCCCTGGGGTTACCTACACCGTTGACACACTAAAGCAATTGCGCACGCAATACCCTAAAAATGTTGAACTGGTTTTCATTACAGCAACGGACGCCGCAGCCACAGTTTATAAGTGGCGCCATGCACAAGAAATTGCAAAGTTGGCACGCATTGTTTGCGTAAGCCGCCCTGGGTGTGCACTTGAAAAGCAGCAGCTGGAAGCTAACAACAACCAAGCGGAAAACATAAATGTGGAATACATTGAACGTGCTGCTGTTGATGTGTCGTCAAGCACAATTCGCAACATGGTTAAAGCTGGCATGTCAATTAAGTACCTCGTGCCAGATGAGGTTATAGAATACATTCACAAACAGCAACTTTATGAAACAGAGGCTTAGATGGCTAAAGGAAAGCATTCTAAAAAAGCAACAGAGAAAAAAGAGGACATCACTCCCCAACCGACCATTGAAACCGACTACTTATCGCAAGAGTTTTTTGACGCACGCATGGTTGAGCTTCGCACACGTGTGACGCCCAAGCGCTTTGCGCACTGTCTTGGCGTTTCTGCCACAGCTGCACGCATGGCTAACCTCTATGACGAGTGCGAAAAAACAGCTGCCTTAGCTGGGCTTTTGCATGACTGGGACAAGGGCTACAACAACGAACAAGCAATTTCGCGCGTGCGTGAACTTGGGCTGGATGCACAACTTGCAACTTACATTAACATGCCGCACTTGCTGCACGGCCCAACAGCTGCTGTGGCGCTGGGCAGGCGCTTTTCAAGCTTGCCAAAAGAAATTCTGAGTGCAATTTCACTGCACACAACTGGCGGGCTTAACATGAGCAACCTTGACATTATCATTTATGTTGCAGATGCAATTGAGCCTGCACGCCACTTCGACGGGGTACATGAAATTCGCAAGCAAGTTGGAAATGCGCCGCTTACAAGGCTGTTTATGCTAACATTTCAGCACGTTTTGCACAGTTTAGTTGAACGTGGCAAACCAATTCACCCAAACACAGTTGATGTTTGGAACGCATACATTAAGGAAGGTGCACTGTGAGCAGCACAAACAACATAAACAATGAACCAATAAACCGTGGCTATGACATGTACGGCAGAAAAAAGCCAGACCTTTTGGCCCCGCGCGACTGCGCCATAACAGCGGCAAAGGCAGCTGACAGCAAAAAAGCCACAGACATTTTGGTGCTTGAAGTTGGCGATTTAGTGGGCCTTACGGAATACTTTGTAATTGCGACAGCAGCAAACCGCCTGCAAGCACGTGCTGTGTGCGATGAAGTTGAAAAGCAATGCCTTGAAAAAGCGGGCGCTAAGGTTAAGCATTGTGAAGGCACTGGCGACAATTCTTGGAACTTGCTTGACTATGGCAGCTTTGTTGTGCACGTGTTCTCACCTGAGGCACGTGAGTTTTACAAGCTTGAGGACGTCTGGAAAAATGCCCCTGCTATAGA